>CADCQD010000059.1 GCA_902803485.1 uncultured Eubacteriales bacterium
GCGCTCGCGAAATCACAGGCAATGATCACATCTTTTCCCATTGTTTCTTCTCCCTTCTATCAGCTCCCTGCTGCTTCCATCCGCTTCCGGCTGCCGCGTCATCAGTGGAAACCGCAGCTTTATTCCGCGATCAGCTCCCGCAGCGTCCCGATTCCGTACCGGTCCATCGTTTCCGGAAGCTTCTCTATAATTGTCCTGCATACATATGGATCCACCAGGTTCGCGGCGCCGATCTCCACGGCGCAGGCGCCGGCCATCATCATCTCCAGCACGTCCTCCGCACTGTTCACGCCGCCCATGCCGATCACCGGGATCCGCACCGCGTGAGACACCTGGTGTACCATCCGAAGCGCCACCGGGAAAACCGCAGGGCCTGACAGCCCGCCGTAGGTATTCGCGAGGATGGGTTTCCGGGTCCGGAGGTCAATTCGCATTCCCAGGATCGTATTGATCAGGCTGATGCCGTCTGCGCCGGCTTCTTCGCAGGCCTTGGCAATATCAATAATACTTGTTACATTTGGAGAGAGCTTGATGATCACCGGTTTCTTTGTGACCGCTTTCACCGCCCGGACCACTTCCGCCGCCTGCGCGCAGTCTGTTCCGAAGCTCATGCCGCCGCCATGGACGTTCGGGCAGCTTACGTTCACTTCCAGCCATCCCACCATGGGCTCCGCGTCCAGCATTTCACAGGTCTCAGCGTATTCTTTTACGGAAAAGCCGCTGACGTTTGCCATGACCTTTTTATGAAAGACTCTGGACAGTTTCGGCAGTTCCTCCGAAATTACTTTTTCAGCGCCCGGATTCTGAAGGCCCACCGCATTCAGCATGCCGGACGAAGTTTCCGCGATCCTGGGGGTCGGATTTCCGAACCTGGGCTCGCGGGTCGTTCCTTTAAAGGAAAACGTGCCCAGAATGTTGATATCATAGAGTTCCGCGAATTCATAACCGTATCCGAAGCAGCCGGATGCAGGAATGACCGGATTATCCAGAGTTTCTCCGAAGAAATCGATATTCAGGCGTTTCGAGGAATTCTTTTCTTCTGATTCATTTACGCGTCCCACAGAATTTCCTCCTTTCGAAGCACCGGTCCGTCCTTACAGATCCGTTTATATCCGGTAATGGTCCTGCAGCTGCAGCCCATGCAGGCGCCGAAGCCGCAGCCCATCCGCTCTTCAAAGCTGAACTGGCCGGAGGTTTTCGCTGCTTTATAAACCGCGCGAAGCATCGGTTCCGGGCCGCAGGTATAGAAATAACTGTATACTTCCGGGAGAGCATCCGTCACAAAACCTTTTTTGTACCGGATCCCGGACAGGGGTCCGCCGCAGGACGCGCCGTCAGGATCCGGGGCCGCACATGCCGGATCTTCCGGCAGATCTCTTACCGTTACCGTGACGTCACAGTCCAGCGCTTCAAACTCCTCCGCGAAGAATACTTCCTCCATCGTATTGAATCCCAGCACACAGCTGACTTTCTTTCCTTCAGCCCGAAGCCTCTTCGCGAGTTCATAGAGCGGCGGGATCCCCACACCGCCTCCGAGAAGTACTGGCGCGTCCCCCGCCACGCTCAGATCATATCCGTTCCCGAGCCCGGTCAGGACATTCAGGGTCTGTCCGGCACACATTTCCGACATCCTGGCCGTACCCTTTCCGACGACCTTATAGATCAGGGTCATCCGGTCCTCGTCCAGGCTGCACAGGGAGATCGGCCGCCTGAGGAACAGCCCGTCCAGCTTCAGATTCACAAACTGCCCGGGAGCGGTCATCTCTGACGTATCCCCCCAGAGCACCATCCGGTATACGGAAGCTGCCAGCGGCTGGTTTTCCAATATTTCAAATATACTTTCTTTCATTTTACAAACCTCACGCGTCGATGGTGGAGATCGTCAGCGTGGTCTCCTCCAGCACGTCCAGCAGCACTCTGACCGTATCCAGCGAAGTGAAGATCGTTACATTGTTTTCCGTCGCCAGCATGCGGATCTTCTGGCCGTCGCTGGCTTCCAGGGAAGATGAGATGTCCCGGGTGTTGATCACGTAGGCCAGATGCCCCTGCCTGAGCGCGTCCGGGATCTCCTCGGATCCGTCGCTGATCTTCTTCAGGATATGCGTACGAATGCCGTTGTTTTTCAAAAACTGCGCTGTGCCCTCCGTCGCCTGGATATTGAAGCCCAGGTTGTAGAAGCGGCGGATCAGCGGAAGCACTTCCTGTTTGTCTCTGTCAGCCACTGTCACAAAGACTGTGCCGTAGTTCTGAAGATGGGTGCCCGCGGCCTGCAGCGCCTTATACAGCGCGCGGTTCAGCTTGTCATCATAGCCGATGGCTTCTCCCGTAGATTTCATTTCCGGGGAAAGATAGGCGTCCAGGCCCTTGATCTTACTGAAGGAGAAGACCGGCACCTTCACGTAGAAACGCTTTTTTTCCTCCGGATAGAGATCAAAGATCCCCTGTTCCTTCAGGGATTTCCCGAGGATCACTGCCGTCGCGATGTCCGCCAGAGAGTACCCTGTCGCCTTCGAAAGGAAGGGCACCGTCCGGGAGGATCTGGGATTCACTTCAATGATATAAACGTCATCGTTTTTATCGACGATGAACTGGATATTGTAAAGTCCGACAATGCCGATCCCGAGCCCCAGTTTCTTCGCGTACTGAAGGATGATCCCCTTTACCCGGTTGGAAATGCTGAAACTGGGATAGACGCTGATGGAGTCGCCGCTGTGGATACCGGTGCGTTCCACCAGCTCCATGATGCCGGGGACGAAGACGTCGCGGCCGTCGCAGATGGCGTCCACTTCCACCTCTTTGCCTTCTATATATTTATCCACCAGCACCGGCTTGTCCTCATCGATCTCCACGGCGCTCTTCAGATAGTATTTCAGCTGCTCCTCATCCGCCACGATCTGCATGGCTCTTCCGCCCAGAACGAAGGAAGGCCGCACCAGTACCGGATAACCGATCTCAGCCGCTGCCCGGATGCCGTCTTCGATCTTCGTGACAGCCTCGCCCTTCGGCTGAGGGATCCCCAGCTCCTTCAGGATGTTTTCAAAGCTGTCACGGTTTTCGGCCCGCTCAATGGCATCGCAGTCTGTTCCGATCAGCTTGACGCCCCGGTCCTTCAGAGGCTGCGCCAGATTGATGGCCGTCTGTCCGCCCAGGGAGGCGATGACGCCCTCCGGCTTCTCGAAATCGATGATGGCCATGCAGTCCTCTTCTGTCAGAGGCTCGAAATACAGTTTATCCGCAGTAGTATAATCTGTAGATACCGTTTCCGGGTTATTGTTGATAATGATGGATTCGTATCCTGCCCGGCGGATGGTCTGCACCGCGTGCACGGAAGAATAGTCGAATTCCACGCCCTGGCCGATCCGGATGGGGCCGGCGCCCAGCACCAGCACCTTCTTTTTATCCGTCAGCCGGGATTCATTGGTCCCGGTATATGTGGAATACAGATATGCGATGTATTTCCCTGTATGAAGGGTATCCACCATTTTAAATACCGGCGTGATGCCCAGCGCTTTCCGCTTCTGATAGACCTCCACCTCCGTCAGATTCCAGAAGGAGGCGATACAGTGGTCGGAGAAACCCATCTTCTTTGCTTCCCTGAGGACGCTGACGTCATTGATGGATGCCCGGAGCTTTTTCTCCATTGCGACGATCTTCGCGAAGGACTCCAGGAACAGTTCTGTGATCATGGTCGCTTCATGGATCTCAGAAATACTTACGCCTCTTCTCAGAAGCTCAAACACCGCGTATACGCCATCCGCGTGGAACTCCCGGACATAACTGAGAAGATCCGCGGTTTCCGTAGCATCGAACTTTGCCATGTGGAAATGGCTCACGCCGGTCTCCAGGGACCGGACGGATTTCAGCATGCACTCTTCCAGACTGCTGCCGATGCCCATGACTTCGCCGGTGGCTTTCATCTGGGTGCTCAGGGTATTCGGGGCGCCCGGGAATTTGTCGAAGGGGAATCTCGGGAATTTCGCGACGATGTAATCCAGCGAAGGCTCAATACCCGCGTTGCCGCCGGCCACTTCGATCTCTGAAAGCAGCATGCCTACCGCCACCTTCGCCGTGACACGCGCGATGGGATAGCCGGAGGCTTTGGAAGCCAGGGCTGAAGACCGGGATACTCTGGGATTCACTTCGATCAGATAATACTCGCTGTTTTCCGGATTCAGAGCGAACTGAACGTTGCAGCCGCCTTCGATCCGAAGCTCCCGGATGATCCGGATCGCGCTGTCCTCAAGCATCTTCAGGTCATGTTCGTTCAGAGACAGGATGGGCGCCACCACAATGGAGTCACCGGTATGGACGCCCACCGGGTCCACATTTTCCATGCCGCAGATCGTTATGGCATGATCCGCGGAATCCCGCATGACTTCAAATTCGATCTCCTTATATCCGCGGACGCTTTTTTCGATCAGTACCTGGTGCACCGGAGACAGACGGAAGGCATTGGTGCCGATCTCTCTCAGCTCCTCCAGGTTATCCGCGAATCCGCCGCCGGTACCGCCCAGGGTGAAAGCCGGCCGCAGCACCACGGGATAACCGATCTCTTCCGCTGCTTCTTCCGCTTCCTCAAGAGAATAGGTGATCTTCGAAGGAATGACCGGTTCTCCGATGGAGGTGCACATCTCCTTGAAGAGTTCCCGGTCCTCCGCCCGTTCAATACTCGATGACGGCGTGCCCAGAAGCTGTACGCCGCACTCCCGGAGGACCCCCTTCTTCTCCAGCTGCATGCAGAGGTTCAGGCCGGTCTGTCCGCCGATGCCGGGGATGATGGCATCCGGCCGCTCATAGCGGAGGATCTTTGCCATATATTCCAGTGTCAGAGGCTCCATGTAGACCTTATCCGCCATCTGGGTGTCCGTCATGATGGTGGCCGGGTTGGAATTGCAGAGGATGACCTCGTATCCCTCGTCCCGGAGCGCGATGCAGGCCTGGGTGCCGGCATAGTCAAACTCTGCGGCCTGGCCGATGACGATCGGGCCTGAGCCAATGATAAGTACTTTATGGATATCTGTTCTCTTTGCCATTTCTTTCTCCTTCCGCCGTCAGGCGCTGTATACGATGCGGCCGTCCGAGACGGTACGCAAACATTTTCCATAGACTGTCATCCCGGTGAAAGGCGAGGCCTTTCCCATGGAAAGAAACTCCTCAGGATCCACCGTGTACGGTGTTTCCAGATCCCACACCGTGTAGTCATTGGGATCAGGGATCCCGAAGCGGGCTCTCGGTTTCACCGCCATCAGATCGATCAGCTGGTCCATCGTCAGGATCCCGGTCCGGACGAATCCGGTATACATTACCGGGAAAGAGGTTTCCAGCCCCACGATCCCGAAGGCGCTTTGTGAAAGCCCTCCGGCCTTCTCTTTTGCGCTGTGGGGCGCGTGGTCGGTAATGATCATGTCAATGGTTCCGTCCAGGATCCCCTCTACCAGGGCTTTGCGGTCCGCTTCTTCCCGGATGGGAGGATTCATTTTGAACCGCCCGTCCTCCTGAAGATCCTCCTCCGTAAACACCAGGTAATGCGGCGCTGTCTCGCACGTCACGTCCAGGCCTTCTTTCTTTGCCTCCCGGATCAGCTGAACGCTCTCCTTCGCGGAAACATGGCATACATGGTAGGAAACGCCGGTCTCTTTCACAAGTTCAAGGTCCCGCCGGATCATCCGCCACTCGGTTTCCGAAGAGATTCCGGGATAGCCATGTTTTTTCGCGAAGCTGCCTTCATGGATCACTCCGCCCCGCAGCAGTTCGTTCACCTCGCAGTGTGCGGCGATGATCTTTCCCAGCGCTTTCGCCCGGAGCATCAGCTCCCTCATCATGCTGTCGCTCTGCACGCCTTTTCCGTCATCCGAAAAAGCGATGACCCGCGGCGCCATTTCCTCAAGTTCCGCCGGCACTTTCCCTTCCTCGCCCACGGTCAGGGCGCCGTAAGGATGGACCCGCACCGCCGCGTTTAGCTGAATGAGTTCCAGTTCCTCCTGAAGGTGCGGAAGGCTGTCCGGCACCGGCTTCAGGTTCGGCATGGCGCATACATCCGTAAAACCGCCCCTGGCTGCCGCCAGGGAACCTGTACGGATGGTTTCCTTATATGAAAAACCCGGCTCTCTGAAGTGCACATGCACATCACAGAAACCGGGTAAAACGATATATTCAGAAAAATCAGCGGCCTCATCAGGAAACAGAACTCCCGTATCCGGTAAAGATACAGAAAAACGCTCCATATGGGCCGTATTCAGTCGTACTGTCATATTTCCTCCTCTTGCGGTCTCACAGGACCTGCTTAAAGATCGGCAGAAAACACCGTTGTTTTCCTTCAGGTTGTCCTGTCTATTCTATCCGAAACAAGTGCCTGAAGTCAAGCATCTTCTGGTCCGGAAATGCATTTTTGACATAGTGACGAAAATCCTTTCAGAAAATCGAATTTATGGTGAATTTTTACAACTTGTACAGTCTTTTTTTGTGTGTTATTCTTAATTCGTAATTTCAAATCTCAGCTTCAGCCGGAGGTTTTTTATGAAGAAGGTTGGCATTATTATGGGTTCTGACAGCGACCGTCCCATCGTTGAGAAGGCCGTATCGACCCTGAAGGATCTGGGCATTCCCTGCCGGGTCCATGTATTTTCCGCACACCGGACCCCGGAGGAAGCCCGCGCATTCGCGCTTTCCGCCCGTGAGAACGGTTTCGGCGTCCTGATCGCAGCTGCAGGTATGGCAGCGCATCTTGCCGGCGCCATCGCGGCCAATACGACTCTGCCGGTCATCGGCATTCCCTTAAGTTCCAGCAACCTAGACGGCATGGACGCCCTTCTGTCCACTGTACAGATGCCTTCAGGCATTCCTGTAGCCACAGTGGCCATTAACGGAGGTGTCAATGCCGCTTTGCTTTCCGCGCAGATCCTGGCGGTCTCGGACCCGGACCTTGCGGATAAGCTGCAGCAGCTCAGAAAGGAAGCGAAGGAGAAAGTCCTGGAAAAAGACCGGAGGATCTCTGAGGAGCTTTCAACCGCGGAGTGATCCGCGGATCAGATCACCGGAGCCCTGGGCATAGCCCTGTCATATTCAATTCATACAAAAGAAGGAGAGCGAACATGGAAAACAAACTTGTTTATTCCGGAAAGACAAAGGATGTATTTGCACTTGAAAACGGTCATTATCTTCTGAAATTCAAAGATGACGTCACCGGTAAAGACGGAAAGTTCGATCCGGGTGAGAACTCCATCGGCCTGACCATCGAAGGTGTGGGCGACGTAAATCTGCGCATGTCCATCTACTTCTTTGAAAAGATCAACGCGGCCGGTATTACCACGCACTTTGTCAGTGCCGACCTTGAGAACACCACCATGGAAGTCCTTCCCGCGAAGGTCTTCGGACACGGCCTGGAAGTGATCTGCCGCTACAAGGCTGTCGGCAGCTTCTTCCGCCGCTACGGCGAATATGTGGAACTTGGCGCGGATCTTCCGGCCTATGTGGAAATGACCTTTAAGAACGATGAGAAGGGCGACCCGCTGGTCACCAAAGAAGGTCTGGAAGTGCTTCATGTCATGACCGGCGACCAGTACGACGCGATCGCGGAAATGACCCGGAAGGTCACGAAGATCGTCGCGGACGACCTGAAGGAAAAAGGCCTGGACCTCTATGACATCAAGTTCGAATTCGGTTATGACGCAAACGGCGACGTGATGCTGATCGATGAGATCGCTTCCGGCAATATGCGTGTATACAAGAACGGCGAATACATCGAGCCGATGGAACTTTCCGAACTTTTCTTTGCTGAATAATCAATTGCCATAATACCCGGGAAATGAAGATTTTTCTCGTTTCCCGGGTATGGATATTCTAAACTGCGATCTGCATATCATAAAGGAGACAGCATATGGGCGGTTTTTTTGGAATCAGTTCAGATACCAACTGTCTTTCAGATGTTTTTTTCGGCGTCGATTACCATTCTCATCTGGGCACAAAAAACGGAGGCATCGCTTCATTTGATCCCGGCATCGGACTTCAGCGCCAGATCCATAACATTGAAAACACCCCTTTCCGATCCAAGTTCGAGCATATTTTTTCCGATATGAAGGGCACGTCCGCCATCGGCTGCATCAGTGATTTCGATCCGCAGCCGCTTCTGGTGCGCTCTAATCTCGGGAACTACGCCATCTGCATGACCGGCATCATCAATAATGCCGAATCCCTCATCAGCCAGTTTCTCAGTTTCAGCGGCGGCCATTTCAACGCGATGACCGGCGGACGCGTGAATCAGACCGAACTGGTCTCCGCGCTGATCAATCAGAAAAGCAATTTCCGGGACGGCATCCTGTTTGCCCAGGATTCCATTGAAGGCACTGCTTCCATTCTGATCCTGAAGGATGACGGCAGGATCATCGCGGCCAGAGACAAGGTGGGACGTCTTCCCGTTCAGCTCGGGACAAAGCCCGGCAGCACTGCTGTCGCGTTTGAAGGCTTTTCATTCCTGAAGATGGATTACAGCTATCTCCGGGAACTGGGCCCCGGGGAGATCGTGGAGATCTCCAAAGACCAGGTCACAGTCCTGGCGCCTCCTCAGAAAAAAAAGCGCATCTGCGCTTTCCTTTGGAGCTATTACCGTTATCCCACGTCCACCTATGAAGGCA
>CADCQD010000060.1 GCA_902803485.1 uncultured Eubacteriales bacterium
ATGAGCGTGAACTCGGTAAATGCCATGGGTATCTTCGATTCGAAGGCGTCCAAATCCCTGGTCATCAACTGTTTCGTAGACGGCGAGATCGACAAGGCTCATATCAAAAACGCGATGAAATGGGAACTCTGGAATACCTGGGCCAAGTGGTATGAGCTCAATTCCACCCATCCGCTGATCTCCAAGCGTCTTCAGGCCATTGATAAGCTGGCGCCGAAGTACGGCAGGGCACCCTTTGTCCAGTTTGATCTTCAGAAACCCGAATCCTACCTGGATGACTTCTTCCGCGAGATCGGCATCAGCATCGCGCCGATCCTGGCTTTCCTTGCCGCGGCGGCAGTGGGTGCGGTCTTCTATGCCAGCCAGAACCTGGAGAAGATGTGGATCCCCGCAGCGCTTTTGATCCTTTCCGCGGTGCTGGCCCTGTTTAAGTACAGCTTTACCCATCCGTCCAAAGAGTATCATGAGGCCACGGTGGCAGGCCTTCTGGCCGAGCCGAAGGTCTCCGGCGTCCGCAGCATCCCCTGCGAACTGAAGGGCACCATCATCGGCCGGGGCGATCCGGGCTGCATCTTCAATGAGGACTACGTGATCGAGGACGACACCGGTATTATCTTCCTGGACTATAATCAGCCGCTCTTCCTCCTGAATAAGATCTTTGCCATTTTCAAATCAAAGCAGAACCTGGACCGGAATGCCGTGATCCGCGGCTGGTACCGCAGAAGCCCGGTTCCCTATGTGGAGATCTATACGATGGAAGTCGGCGGAAAGACAAAGAAGGTCTTTACCTACGGCCTGAATAAAGTGCTCCGCTGGCTCTACCTGATCCTCGCCGTCGCCGCACTGGCCGCCACATTCGTTCTGCTGTAAACACACTCCGAAACGGGGGTCCTGTTCTCTGAATTGAGTTTTCGGAACAGCGTTGGACTCGTATTTTCGGAAACAGGCTGAATCCAGCTTTTTGAAAACCGTCTGGATTCTCACTTTTGGATGCCTCTTTTGAAATTCAATGTTTGAAAGAATGGAGAAATAGAAAAGAAAAGGCCGGAAACCTGTTGATCTTCAGGTTTCCGGTCTTTTTCTTTTGTATCAGACTGTTATAGCTTAAACTGCTTTGCCTTTACTGGGGACGCTGCGGCGGGAATTCGGCCCGGTTGTCTTCCGCGAACAGGAAGCGCAGCATCTCCGGAAGATATTTAGCCCAGGGTGCCTGATAATGTGTCTGGCGGGAATCGACCAGCACCATGTTCTGGGTGGCGTCCAGGCCTTTTTCCTTCAGCTTCCGGTAGACGTCGATCACATAATAAAGGCTGGTGGATTCAAGACCCTGGTCTCCGTTGTAGAAGCAGATCCGGTGGTCCGCGAGCCGGCTGTAGTCATAGTTCTCAAGCTCGTCCATCAGGGCTTCTTTGGAGAGCAGCGGGAATCCCGGCGAGTCGACAAAAGCTTTGCCGAACACTTCAGGATAGTGCATGAACAGGTAGTAGGAGGCGGAGCCGCCTGCCGAAACGCCGCCGACACAGGTATTCAGCGGATCGGAAAGGGTGGCAAACTCCGCGTCGATCATGGGTTTCAGATGCTTCGTGATAAATTCGGCGTAAACATCGCCGGTGCTGCTTTGGCTGAGTTCTTTGGCAAAAGCGCCGCCCAGGGGGTTGAGTCCGCTGGAAGGATAAGGGGGCGTCAGTTCGGTGGAACGCAGAGCGGAACCGTTGTCAATGGCCACGATAATGGCGCTGATCCCTTCATCGGCCAGGGAAGTGACAGCCCGGTCCGCCTCGATCACCCGCCGGCCTTCGGGATTTTGAAAGACATTCTGACCGTCGTGGAGATAGATCACCGGAAAACGGCGCACGCCGTCGTACTCTTCGGGCAGCCAGATCCGGACAGTCCGGCGGCGATGATCCGGATAAGGGACCATCTCGGTTTCGAAGGAATAAAGGGTACCGTGGGGGACTAGGGTACGGTCCTCATGTTTTTGAAGATTCTCTATCATACGCTGCTCCTTTTTCTGAATACGGGAAACATCCGGTGATCCGGAACGCGGCAGACGTGTCCGGATGCCAAAGTCTCCTGTTCAGTTCTATTTGCCTTCTATTATAAAGCGATGAAGAAAAATAGCAAGTTTCAGAACGGTTTTATTCGGTTAAAAAAGGTCCGGCCGGCTGCGATCCCCGAAAAAAAGCTCCCGCCCATTTCAGGCGGGAACTTTTTTTACAGAACGGTATACCGCTGGTCTATGAAACTCGCGATAGTTATTCAATCCTGGTCTGAAGCAGGCCGTTTTTTACTTGCTTCAGCTCAGCTTTTGAGCTTCTTCTCCAGGGTCAGGATATTTTTGCCGCCATCCCGTTCGTAGCGGATGTTA
>CADCQD010000061.1 GCA_902803485.1 uncultured Eubacteriales bacterium
CTGTTCAATCCTTTTTTTGATAAGACAGTCTTATTACAGATTGGCGGTATTGCCATTTCCGGCGGAGTCATATCCATGCTGACGCTCATGCTCAAAGGTGTTTTTTGCCTGCTGGCTTCTTTTCTGCTTATGGCAACCACACCCATTGATAATCTGTGTGCGGCGCTGCGCCGGCTTCATGTGCCAAAGCTGCTTGTGACGCTCCTTCTTTTAACCTATCGCTATGTCGGCGTGATGACGGAGGAGCTTGCCGTGATGACGGCCGCCTATCATCTTCGGGCACCGGGACAGAAGGGTATCCATATCTCGGCCTGGGGTTCTTTTTTAGGTCAGTTGCTTCTGCGCAGCATGGATCGCGCGCAGGAGTTGTATTCCAGCATGTTGCTGCGCGGATACCATCAGCATTTTCACTATGCCGATATCAAGCCCTTCCAGGCGCGTGATGCGCTGTATATGGTTCTGTGCGGTGCTGTCTTCCTGCTCCTGCGGATGGTCAGGATCGCCGAACTGCTGGGCGGAACGCTCGTGAGGTGAGATAAATGATCGAATTTCAGAATGTTAGCTTTGCTTATGAAAAGGATCGCCCCGTCCTGAAGGGACTGTCCTTTCAAATAGAAAAGGGTGAGTCTGTTGGGTTGATTGGGGCTAACGGAGCGGGCAAATCCACGGTCATGAAACTGCTGCTCGGCCTGATAGATGGCGAAGGGAAAATCCTGATCGACGGGATGGAAGTCCGCAGGGATACATTGTCGGAGATCCGAAGAAAACTGGGGTTTGTGCTTCAGAATTCCGATAATCAGATGTTTATGCCCACTGTATACGAGGACATGATATTTGCCCCACTCAACTACGGATTAAGCCGAGAAGAGGCTGAAGCCCGTGTCGACGCTGTTCTGGAGCGGCTGCACCTTGAAGAGCTCAAGCACCGTTACAATCATAAGATTTCCGGCGGCGAGAAACGAATGGCGGCAATTGCTACGATCCTGGCGATGGAGCCGGAGGCCATTCTGATGGATGAGCCGACCTCGGCACTTGATCCATATAACCGCCGCATTGTAATTAACACTATTCGCGAGCTGGAGCAGACCAAGCTTATCACCTCGCATGACCTGGATATGATCCTTGATACCTGTGACCGGGTGATCCTGCGCTCGGATGGTCAGATTGCAGCGGATGGTTCAGCGCAGGATATTCTGAACAACCGCGTACTGCTTGAGCGTCACCGCATGGAGTTACCGCTGTCGCTCAAGGGAAAATCCAATACATAATAATTGATTCGGCGAATGCAGTTCAGGTCTGTCCCCCGGTTTTATTCCATTTCGCTTTAGCAGACGAATTCCTGTTGTTGCCCCGGCCGGCGTATGGTATACTTTTCCCGACAAACGAAACGTGAGGAGAAGACAAAGTGAGGATCATCAATTCCGCCATCGACTTTCCGTCTGTATTTGAAGACGGACGATTTGATCTTGAGAAATGGGATAAATACATGGATAAATGGCTCCCGGACGCGAAGGAGCTGTGCCGGAGCGATATGAAAGACTGTCTTCAGGCGGGCTGTTCGTGGGAAGAAGATTATTTGCCGGTCTTACAGGCGGTCTTTACCGATCGGGAAAAGCGGGAAGAGGCAGTCCGCGCCTTTTGCGCAGTTTCGGAGCATCTGGACGAAAAGATCACGCAGGCATTCGGCAAGACCGTTGATGCCGATCTCGTTTTGTATATCGGTTTATGCAACGGGGCCGGCTGGGTAACAAAAATCCGGGACAGGATAACGGTGCTTCTCGGAATTGAGAAGATCATGGAGCTTGGCTGGTGCGATCCGGACAACATGACCGGATTGATCGTTCATGAACTCGGTCACGTCTTCCAGGCGCAATACGGTTCTCTGTCCTGCAGCGGCAATTCGACGGCGGAGAAGTTCCTCTGGCAGCTGTTTACGGAAGGGGTGGCCATGGTTTTTGAGCAGGAAACCGTCGGGGACGCCGCATACTTCCACCAGGACAGGGACGGATGGAAAGCGTGGTGCGAGCAGCATTTCGAAGAGATCAAGAATGCGTTTTATCATGATTTGAATACCATGACGCCGGAAACGCAGCGATACTTTGGCGACTGGGTCCGCTTCGAAGGCCGCGGAGACGTCGGCTACTACCTCGGGGCGCGGTTCGTCCGCTGTTTGCTCAGCAAGGATCGCTTTGAAAACGTGATCGGCTACAGCATCGAAACCGTTCAAGAGGGTTTTGAAAGCTTCATGCGCGGCGATCTTCGCTGAACGCAGCTTTCCTGTTGCGACGAGGCCGGGACTGTGGGATACTCGGCCCGATCGAACGGAAGCGGTGAGGGGACCATGATCTTTCTTATGCGGCACGGACAAGACGATACTTCCCGCCTGGGCGGCTGGAGCGACGCCGGACTTTCCGCGGCCGGCCGTGAGCAGGCAAGA
>CADCQD010000062.1 GCA_902803485.1 uncultured Eubacteriales bacterium
ACACTCTTCGGTATGGGAAAGAGCGCCGGGAACGGCCCCATCGAGCTGATCGCCATGGCGCTGAATGACCAGTACGGCGGCCACTATCACATCGACGCCATGCTGGAGGCCATCAATGAGTCCGTCATGGACTTCTATAAAAAAACGCCCTGGGGATACAAGATGTTCTTTTATCTGGTGGCCAAAAACAAGTGCCACCCGAACTATCTGACGGATTTCGAAAAAGAGGAAAACCTGTCCGTTTCCATGATCGACCAGCTGCTTTCCACCATTGAGCCGGAGGATAAAAAGCTTCTGTATGACAAAGCCGTGGGCAGAAAATATTATGATTCCTTTGTGGAGGAATACTGCAGCGAGGGACAGGCCGTCAATGATTTTCTGGACTTCGTGGGCAGCCGGAAGATCCTCCTGATCGGCCCCGGAAAGAACATCGGGCTGCAGGCCGCCAAGGTGCAGAAGTTCGCCGCGGAAAACGATACGGTGATCATTTCCGTCAATTACCTTCCGAAGGAAGTGACCGCGGACTGCGTATTTATCACGAATCCGAAGCGTTATCACGACATGACGCTGCCCTTAAGGGAAGAACGGCACGCGAAGGTCAAAAAGCTTGCGACCACGAACGTTACCCCGAGAAACGGGAAGTTCGATTTTGTGATCAACCGCGCGCCGCTGCTGGAAAAGGACGAGCGGATCATTGACAACTCCTTCCTCATGCTGATCAAGTTCCTGAACGGCATCGGGATCAAAGAGGTCTACTGCGCCGGCTTTGACGGCTATTCCGACCGGGAAAGCAATTACAACAATCCGGAAATGGAATACTCCTTCGTCAAACGGGAAGCCTTCAGCCTGAACAGCCATATGAAAGCCTCCATTTCCGAATACAGGAAGAGCATGGACATCCGGTTCATCACCTATTCGGCATATGACGCGGAAGAGGATATTCATGGCGCGGCCATCTAAACAGAAAGGATCAACCACATGAAAATCAAGGCGGCAAAATACATCTCACAGTTTCTTGCGGACCACGGGATCAAAGACGTCTTCATGGTCACCGGCGGCGGCGCGATGCATCTGGACGATGCCATCGGCCACCAGGAGGAACTTCACTGCACCTTTAACCATCATGAACAGGCCTGCGCCATCGCGGCGGAAGGCTATACCCGGATGACCGGGAAGCTGGCGGCGGTGTGCGTTACCAGCGGCCCCGGCGGAACGAACGCGATCACCGGAGTGATGGGCGGATGGCTGGATTCCATCCCCATGTTCATCCTTTCCGGGCAGGTCAAGCGGGAGACCACGCTCTGGGCGGTTTCGGAACTGAATCTCAGACAGCTTGGCGACCAGGAATTCAACATCATTGATTCCGTAAAGAACATGACCAAATACGCCGTCATGGTGACCAATCCCCAGGAGATCGCGTACCATCTGGAGAAGGCGCTGTTTTTCGCGCTGAACGGCAGAGGCGGCCCCGTATGGCTGGATATTCCCCTGGACGTGCAGGGCGCGATGATCGATACGGAAGCGCTGATCCATTTCAGCGCGGATCAGGAAGTGGTCTGGAGGACTCCCGAAGTGAAGCCTTCCGCCATAGAGATCCTGCTCCGGAAGATCAATGAAGCGAAGGCTCCCCTGGTCCTGGCGGGCACCGGCGTAAACTTAGGACACGCGGACGAAAAGCTCCTGGCTTTCCTGGACAAGTACCAGATCCCGGTGGTCACGGCGTGGAACGCAAATGATACCGTCGCCTATGAGAATCCCTATTATGTCGGGATGCCCGGCACGGTGGGCATCCGCTCCGGCAATTTCGCGATACAGAACTGCGACCTGCTGATCTCCCTGGGCTGCCGCCACAACATCCGCATGATCGGATACACCCATGATGACTTTGCGAAAAACGCGTTTAAAGCGATCGTGGACGTCGATGCCAGAGAGCTGATCAAGCCCACCATCCGGCCGGATCTCCCCATCCACGCGGAAGTGGGACAGTTCCTGGATGAAATGCTGAAACAGGATTACGAGCCGAAGGCTGAGCACAAGGACTGGCTCAAATGGTGCAAGGATCTCCTGCAGCGTTTCCCCGCCGCAAAACCCGAGTATCACGGAGACGGCCTGATCAATCCCTATATCTTTATCGACAAACTCTTTGAACATCTGACGCCGGAAGACCGCATCATCTGCGGAAACGGCGCCGCCTGCGTCATCACGTTCCAGGCAGCGAAGATCAAGCAGGGACAGCGGATGTTTACCAATTCCGGCTGCGCGGCCATGGG
>CADCQD010000063.1 GCA_902803485.1 uncultured Eubacteriales bacterium
GGCCGGTACAGCTTCAGGTCCTTCGCCCTGGGATCCGGATTCCGCACCTCGACCCGGCCTTCCGTCTCCGCGGGCCCGATACAGCGGTAATGCGGCGTGACTTCGCCCAGGGTGTGGATGCCATCGCCGTTAAAATGGAATTGCGAAGAAGTGTAAACGATGCCCTCCAGTTCCAGTTCATTCAGATACAGGAATAAATGGATCAGCGAATTCATGTCATCGCATTCCATATCCGTGGTCAGAATCGTTCTCGTTTTTTTACTCATTTTCATCTCCCGTCAAAATGTGATTTTGTTATACGATTTGGGTCTGATCATTCAGCAATTCAATATGGATCCGTTGATTTTATTATACTTTAACGGGTATGAACCGCAACAGGTTTTTGCACATTTTTGCCGCGCACTTTACTATTTGTAAGAAAATCACATTTATACTTTCAGTCATTTCATAATCATGTTATGATAATGACAGGATCCGGCCGGCAGGCGCGCCGGTCCCGGATGACTGCTTTTTTGACTGCGGCGGGCTTCGGGATCTGCCATATTTCATACACCCGCTGTGACGGCAATACATCGATCAAACAACACAGGAGGAAATATCATGGTGAAACGTTATGGTTATCATCACGTAGCGCTCAGAGTCAAAAACCTGGACGCGTCGATCGCGTTTTATGAAGCACTGGGATGCACTCTGGTGCGCGTCTGGGGTGAAGGCGACAAACGGAACTGCATGATCGACGTCGGAGGAAATAACATTCTGGAGATCTTTTCCGGCGACGCCGGAACACCGGAGTCCGCGCCGAAGTTTAAGCATATCGCGTTAAGAAGTGAAGATCCGGACGCGGATTACGCTGCGGCGCTGGCGGCCGGTGCCCGGGAAAGAAATACACCCGCAGACGCCAATATCGGCGGCAATTATCCCGTCAGGATCGCGTTTGTCTTCGGTCCGGATGATGAAGTCATTGAGTTTTTCAAAGAGCTGTAACTGACTTTCGTCAAGGAGAACGCAACAGACAGTCATCAGGAGAATGCGGCAGATATTCGTTAAGAAGGCCGCTGCAGGCAGGCATTGGGAGAATGCAGCAGATATTCGTTAAGAAGGCCGCTGCAGGTAGGCATTGGGAGAATGCAGCAGATATTCGTTAGGAGGATGTGCATATGGCGGGGGCAAAGCGCGGTTCACGGGACCTGACACAGGGAAATATCGCAAAGGAACTGATTCTTTTTGCGCTGCCGATTTTCGCGGGGCAGATCTTCCAGAATCTCTATAACAGCGTCGATTCCATCGTGGTGGGCCAGGCCATCGGCACCACGGCGCTGGCGGCAGTCTCCTCCAGCGCGGACATTTCCATGCTTCTGACCGGCTTTTTTGTGGGCTTTTCCACCGGCGGCGGTGTGCTGATCTCCCGCTTTTTCGGAGCCAAACAGCAGCACAATCTGGAACACGCGCTGCATACCCTGGTTTCCTTTGGTATCATCATCGGGCTTTCCATGGCTACGCTGGGCATCGTCCTGGCGCCGGCGCTTCTCAGGCTCGTGAAGTGTCCCGCCGATGTCTTCCCGGAGGCTCTGGCTTATCTGCGCGTCTACCTGATAGGCGTTCTTTTCACCTCGATCTACAATGTGGGCTCCCGGATCCTGCAGGCTGTGGGCGATTCCCGGCGGCCCTTCTACTATCTGGTCCTGGCCAGCGTCACCAATATCGTGATGGACGTGGTGTTTGTGCTGATATTCCGGCTCGGTGTCATCGGCGCCGCCCTGGCTACCATCATTTCCCAGAGCCTGAGTGTCGTGCTGGTCTACGTCCGGATGCTGAGAACGGACGACGTGTACAAACTGCACCCCAAAAAGCTGCTGCATATGGACGGACATATGATGAAAGAGATCGCGGCCCTGGGCTTCCCTGCCGCCATTCAGTCCAGCCTGATCTCCATCTCCAACCTGTTCGTCCAGCGCTACATCAACTCCTTCGGGTCTTCAGCGATGGCAGGGATCGGCGCGGCGAAGAAGATCGACCGGTTCGTCGGCATGATCGCCCAGAGCCTGGGACTTGCCACCACCACCTTTGTCTCCCAGAACGTAGGCGCGGAAAAATACGACCGCGCGTTCCAGGGCATTCGGACAGCCCTCGTGATCTGCGCGGTTTACATACTTACTGTAGGAACGATGGTCTACGTTCTTGCGGAAGTTTTTGTCAATATCTTCATCCCGGAAGGAGAAGCGGTCGCCTTCGGCGTCTCCATGGTGCACGTCATGCTGCCCTTCTATTTCTGCCAGGTCCTGAATAACATTTTCGCCAATGCGGTGCGGGGCTTCGGCAAGTCCTTCGTGGTCATGGTCTGTTCCATAGCCGGCATGATCGGCTGCCGCCAGCTCTTCCTGTACATCGCGATGCAGCTGAATTACTCTGTCATCAACGTCTATGTGGCCTTCCCGGTGGGCTGGGCCTGTGCGGCACTGTTCGTCATGATCTATTATTTCATCAAGATCCGGCCGAAGTACTCAGGAAAAACCATTCAGGAGTAATTTCCAGATGAAAACACTCAGAACCGAACGGCTGATCCTTCGGGCTTTCAAAGAATCCGACTATGATGATCTGTATGAATTCCTGTCGCAGCTGGAAAATGACGAATTTGAAGGCTATCCGGGCATCACTTATGAAAACGGCAGGGAGCATCTGAAATACCGTCTGGGCTCCGAAGAATTCTACGCGATCGAACTTGCGGATACCGGAAAAGTCATCGGAAATATTTACTGCGGGAACCGGGATTTCGAAGCGAAGAAAGTCGGCTATATCGTCAATAAACGCTATCAGAGAAAGGGATATGCCTGTGAGGCTTTGTCCGCAGTGATCCGGCAGGCGTTCGCGGAAGGCGCCACCGCCTGTTCGCGGAATGTGATCCGCGAAACACCCCTTCGTGGAAGCTTTTGGAAAAGGCCGGGCTGAAGCGCGAAGCATCTTTCCGGCAGAATGTTTATTTCCATAAGGATGCACAAGGTGCGCCTGTATGGAAAGACACCTGTGTTTATGCTGCGTTAATAGATGATTTTCCAGGGGAACGCTGATTATTCAGCATTCCCCTGAATGTTAATATCGATCAAAAACCGGCGCTTCTCACTCTGTTCCGCGGAAACTGTGATCTCGTCGAAAAAGCGGATCTCATTCTTCTCCTGCAGCGTATATGGCTTCCACTCGGGCATTGGAAGCCCGGCAGGATCTGTCCCGTTGGGATCTCCCGTCTTCGCGAAATTCGTCCAGTAATTGCACATCCTTCTCGCCAGATCAAAATGATGGCCGTCAAAAGGCCGCCAGCACCGGATCAACGTCTCAAACTCAAACCAAAGATCGCAGGAATGGTACGCCCCCGCGTCATCGCCCGGTACCGTCGGACCGAAACGATAGTACCAGGGGTTCCGCCCGTTCCTCGCCATGGTCTCCACAGCCAGCTGTGCACCCAGTTCAAAGGATGAGATCGACGCAGCCTCCCTGAGAGACTTTCCGCTTTGTTCAGCTTCCCGCCTGACGATGTCAAAATACTCCTGTCCCCGGATGCCGAAGTTATCATTGGCCCAGGCCAGTATCTCCTCTTCCGTCTCCCCGTCCGGACCGTACATGAATTCCCCGGTCGTATTCCCGATCAGGAACGGCACGTCATTCATTTCATTTTTGATCACCGACCGCGGCATATCATCTGTCAGGAACTTCCCGTCCACTGTCGGGATCGCGAAAAGATTCATCTCAAGCTGCTTCTGCTCGATCAACGCCGCATCCAGCTTCCGGGCTTCCTCGATCGTCTCAACGCCCAGCCAATCCTTCAGAAAACGAACGCCCTTTTCTTCCGCTTCCTGTAATGTGGGCCGGATCCGGCTCAGGAAAGTCTTCGGATAATAATAGGTAAACGCGCCATTGGACTGGACAATTGCCTTCTGGAACGCCCCGCGGGACCTGGGCGAACAAAGATGCGCGTACACCGCATCGCCGCCGGCCGACTGGCCGAAAATCGTGATATTCTCCGGGTTTCCGCCAAAAAAGCCGATATTCCGCTTCACCCATTGAAACGCACAAAGCTGATCTAAAAGGCCGAAATTTGTGGGATGCTCCGGGTCCTCCGCCGTAAGATCCGGGTGTGCCAGAAAACCAAAAGCATTCAGCCGATAGCTTATGGATACCAGGATCACAACCCGTGAAGCGATACGCTCGCCGTCAAACTCCATCTCATAGCTGTAACCCTCCTGGAACCCTCCGCCGAAGATCCAGACCATCACCGGCAGCTTCTCCTCCGGCTGCTTCGCCGGCGTCCAGATATTCAGATACAGACTGTCTTCCCCCATAGGCACCTCCGGATCCACATGCCATTCCCGGCTGTAGAAAGCCTCCGGATCCGCACCCGGGGTCCGCTGCATATTGATGGGCCCGAAGGTATAGCACTCCCGTACTCCATCCCAGTCCTCCACAGGCTGCGGCGCCCGCCAGCGGTTTTTGCCCACGGGCGGCGCGGCATAAGGGATGCCCTTATAAACAGTGATGCGTGCGTCCGTACCAGGCAGTCCGCGTACGGCGCCATTTTCCGTTCTGGTTTCTCTGAGCATAAGTATCTCCTCTCTCATTCTCATATACGGGATATTGCGCAGCTTTCCATACACCTGCTATTCTGCTTTCGTAAATGGAATCCAGACAGTCTGTGTATAGGGTTCCGCGTACCATTCGGTCTCGCCGTCCGCCTGCCACCCATCAGCTGCCATGATAATCTGAACGTGATACCTCTCCGCTGGTCCTGTAAAGACGGCTCTGCCCATCTCATCTGTGAAA
>CADCQD010000064.1 GCA_902803485.1 uncultured Eubacteriales bacterium
GGAGATCTTCCACAGGTGCCGCGGACCATACGGTAACGGGACGTCCCAGCAATTTCGCGGTAGAACGCACGATGGCCTCACAGCCATGATTGGCGCTTCCGCCATGATAATACAAATGGATCAAATCGATATCATCTCCCTTTCCGGATCTTCTTCAGGCTTCTCCGTACCTTTCCCGGGACACGGTAAAGCAGGAAATTCATCAGGCGCGCGGCTTCATACCGCAGGTGATACGGATTCGATTCTGCATCCTGCCTGCATTGATCCAGGCCCCTGATATAGCAATAATACTGATGAACAGATAACCTGCCGAAAGCAGGACGGTTCTTCCGCAGCATTTTTTCCATATTGCCGCGGAAAACTTCTTTTTTCATCGTACTTGTCAGCGCGCCGTCATGCCACCGGTAATCATAAAGAATATCCTCGATCCCGACAGCCCGGAACACTGCGCAGATCCTCTGCCAGTAATCAAAATCCTCTACCAGCTTCAATTCAGCGTCATAATCACCGATCTGCTCATAGACCTGCCGCGTATACATAAAGCAGGCGCCCACAGTATTGATCCCGACGATCCATTTCGGACTGTCCTGCGAGACCATGATGTACTCTATTTCTTCGCCTTCCGCGTTAATGATCCTGCAGGACGCGAAAACAAAACCGGCGTCAGGATGATGATCCAGAGTTTCGGCCATTCGTTCCAGCGCTTCCGGGCGGAAGCGGTTGTCATCAGAGGTCCAGGTCAGGTACTCGCCCCGCGCCAGCGAGAATCCCCGGTTCAGATTACCCGGCAGCTGAAGATTCTTTTCATTCCGGTAATACCGTATCCTGCTGTCCTTCTCCGCGTACGCTTTCGCGATCTCCGGAGTGGAATCTCCTGAACAGTCGTCCAGGATCAGCAGTTCCCAGTTGCTGTATGTCTGGGAAAGAACACTTTCGATACTTTCCCGGAGAAACCTTTCGCCATTATATACAGGCAGTACGATACTGACGAGCTTGCTCATTCCGCCGCCTCCAGGATATCCGCGATCCTTTTCGACGCGAAGCCGTCACCGTACGGATTGCTGGCGCGGCTCATCCGTTTGTATTCATCCTGATCATCCAGAAGCAGGCAGAAGTTTTTATAAATGTTTTCTTCATCCGTACCCACCAGCTTCAATGTGCCTGCCTTGATGCCCTCCGGCCGTTCTGTAGTATCACGCATGACCAGGACCGGTACGCCGAGAGACGAAGCCTCTTCCTGGATCCCTCCGGAATCTGTCAGGATCAGATAGCTTCTGCTCTGAAAATTATGAAAATCCAGCACGTCCAGGGGTTCAATAATATGTACCCGGTCGTCTTCTCCGAAAATCGCCTTTGCGGTTTCCCGTACCACAGGATTCATATGGATCGGATAGATCGCCTTTACGTCATCCCGTTCGTCCAGCACCCGCCGGATCGCGCGGAACATATGCCGCATGGGTTCTCCCAGATTCTCCCTGCGGTGCGCAGTGATCAGGATCAGTTTGCTGTCCGCTGCCCATTCCAGCTCCGGATGCGTGTAGTTCTCCCGTACGGTGGTCTTCAGCGCGTCGATTGCCGTATTACCGGTTACAAAAATCGTTTCCGGATGTTTGCCTTCACGGAGCAGATAGTCTCTGGAAAGCTCCGTCGGGGCGAAATGATATCTTGTGATGATGTCCACCGCCTGGCGGTTGAATTCCTCCGGATAAGGCGAATCAATATTATACGTTCTGAGGCCGGCTTCCACATGCCCGACAGGAATACCAAGATAAAAACACGACAGGGCAGTCGCGAATGTAGTGGTCGTGTCCCCGTGAACCAGGACGATGTCCGGTCCGGTCTTCTTTAGTATCTCCGGAAGCGCCGTCATGATATTGCATGTGATATCAAAAAGATTCTGCTTGTCTTTCATAATAGACAGGTCATGATCAGGTACCACATGAAAAGCATGCAGCACCTGATCCAGCATCTGGCGATGCTGTCCTGTAACACATACGATCGTCTCCAAGCCGCTTCGCGATTTTAGTTCATTCACAAGCGGACACATCTTTATAGCTTCAGGTCTTGTTCCGAATACCAACAATATTCTTTTCATAATTTGTGTCCTCTCAGCTTTTAAAGGCCCACATGAAGCGCATTTTTCACTCTGCATACCATGGGGAGAGAAAGCCGGCCGAGGTCAAACCACAGTCGGTGGGCAAGTTTCCTGTCTCTGTAGTCCGAATGACTGTACTCACAGTGGTTTTTAATCTCTTCTAAGAATTCAAACGCAGTGTTCCTTTCATCGTGATCCAGATACTTCAGAGCCATTTGTCCGTGATAGATACAATTAGACAGAACACTCAGACGTGCTTTTTTCTCCAGCGACGGAAATTCCTGACGAATATATTCATATCTTCTTCTGACAGCCTCCGCCGCGTCCAGCCGGGTCAGAGAATACCCTGCGCCCATGATACTGCTCGTACGTTGTAAATAATA
>CADCQD010000065.1 GCA_902803485.1 uncultured Eubacteriales bacterium
AGCGCGTTCAGAAGCGCGGCGCCTACGACCACCGCCGTCCCATGCTGGTCATCATGAAATACAGGAATATCACAGATCTCCTTCAGCCTCCGCTCGACCTCAAAGCACCGCGGCGCGGCGATATCCTCCAGGTTGATGCCGCCGAAAGAACCGGAGATCAGATAAATGGTCCGGACCAGTTCATCCACATCTTTACTGCGGATGCAGATGGGGCACGCATCCACATCGCCGAACGCCTTAAACAGCGCGCATTTTCCTTCCATGACCGGCATGCCTGCTTCCGGGCCGATGTCTCCGAGGCCAAGCACCGCGGTGCCGTCCGTAATGACGGCCACCAGATTATGTCTCCGGGTCAGTGTAAAGGACTTGTCATAATCCTTCTGGATCTCCAGGCAAGGCTGGGCGACGCCCGGTGTATACGCCAGAGAAAGCTCATCTTTATTTGTCACAGGCACACGGGACACGACTTCGATCTTTCCCTGCCATTCACCATGCAGGCGCAGGGATTCTTCCTGATAATTCATTGATTCTCCTCCTGATACGGTATCACAGTTTCTGATCCTTACGGCCGGCTTATTGCGTGAGGCGCGAGATCAGCGCGTCGATCGCGTCTTCCTCCATCCCGCAGTCCAGAAGATAAGCCCTTGCGTATGAGGAAAGATCCGCTGTCTCAAGATCCGCGTCCGGATCTCCCGCGACCTCCTTCATCATCGCGATCAGGTTCATATTCAGGATCACGTCATATTTCGCTTTATCCTTCGTCTCATTGATCTTGTAGTAGTTGTCATACGTCAGCATATAATCATCCACGATCTCACGGTAGCTGGCGCCGGTAAGCGCTTCCAGAAGCATGCACATGAATCCGGTACGGTCCTTGCCTTCAGTACAGTGGACCAGATACGGGCCTTCCATTTCCGACATGGCGGTTAAGCCTTTTGCGATCTTATCCCGGAAATCCTGCGAGGAAAAATTCATGTTCATCGCGAGGGCGATCACCTTTTGATCCTCCAGAAGGGACAGGAAACAGGGTGAAGCAAAATCGTCTCTTGAGACATAGCCTTCGATCTTCGCGAGATCGTCTGCCAGGTTCAGAATGCACTGTACGCCGGCCTCCGCCATCAGACGGTCCACATAAGGCGCCCGGTTATGCTGATTATTGCAGGGTGACGCCGAACGGTAGATCCAGTTCTCCTTCAGACCGCCCACGTTCATCGGCCTGAAATTCGCGAATGCCTCATCACTGGGATAGCCTTCTCTGATATCCGAATACTGAATATCCCTCGCGGCCTGGATATCCGCGTATTTTCCTCTTTCCCGGAGGGAAACAGTCGCGGTCACATGGTCGTTCAGTCCGCCGATCGACCAGAGAGTCTCATGCACAGGGATCTCATGATGGATCCCGTACAGACGCGCCTCATCCCAAAGGTCTTCGCCATAATTGATGGCCGCCTTGATATAATCATAGCCCGGGTACGCGATCAGAAGCGGGTCCCCGGCGGCAACATAATATCCGTTATAGTATGGAATATCCTCCAGTTTATATCCGTTGGAGAAGATCACGTCCACACTGTCTCCGTAGGAAAACCCTTTTTCATTGAAATCTTCGATCGTCATCTCCAGATATACGCCGCCGAATTCTTCTTCATGGATCGTCGCGAGGCCCACCACTGAGGGCCTGGTCTCACGGATCGTAATACAGGACGCAAGTACGGTGCACAGCATCACAGCCAGTACCAGCAGAACTGTCATACGCGTAATTCTTTTTGTCATGATTGATTCCTCCTTTTCTGCCGCGTCAGATGCTCATCCGCCGATATTCGGTATTCTGTTTATCATACCACAAAATGGCGGATAATCCTACTGTCTGATGGCTGCAAGTGCTGAATTTTTATAGCTGTCGTCTTCTGTGACCTCGCGGATCACCTTCAGCATCTCCGGAAAACAGATCTCTTCCTCCGGATCCGCGAGTTCGATCTCCAAAATGGCTCTGTCATTCCAGAAGGGATACACGTCGATCTCATAATACCGGTTCCCCTCCGCCAGACAATAGCGGTCTTTCCGGATCGGGCGCTTCGAAGGATCCGCGTCCATCATCCGTTCCAGATATTCCTCTTTGGAAAGCCTCCGCTCGATCTCAACGCGCTTCAGGCCGCTGATCTTCTTTTTCCGGGTTTCGTAATAAATATAATTTCCGTGCTCCCCGCGCTGCCGGATCCGGATCTCTTCGTCGCTGCCGGATTTCAGATACGTCTGGATGATCTCCACTCTTCTGCAGTTGGGAAGCTTTGACAGGGCTTCGATATCCGGATACTCGATCAGGAATTTCCGTTCGATCTCATAGGGCTCCGGTTCTCCTAAGAAAGCAGAGATCTCCATCACAAGGCGTTTCAGCTTATCTTCAAATCCGCTGGAATTATCGATCACGCGGAAATGCGGATGCCCGGTCCATGCCGCGATCAGCCGGTCGTCCATCTCCGCCGCCTCTTCCGGGGTTTCCGTACGCGCAGTGTTATTTTCCGTCGTATAGTATTCTGCCGCGCCCTTTGCCGCTGTGACCAGGTGGAAGACCGCGTCGTAGCCGTCACGAAGCTCCACTTCGTTCATTCCGACTTCGGCCAGGACCTCCGCAAACTCCTCCTCCGTCATATAAGCTCTGTTGTCCAGCGCGCCGCGGTCGCAGACGATCAGGATCTTCTCTGCTTTCATACCCTTCGCGGCATATTCAAACACCCGCTCCTTTTCCAGCTGCAGCCGCATCTGGCACTTCTGGTATTCCACATTGGCGGCGCAGGTCCATGGCGCGACGCCTCCCGAGATCAGCTCCGTGGCGGTCTCCGGCACAAACAGCACGGTGTATCCCCGCATGGCAAAGGCATTCTGGATCCAGTTCATGCCTGTGGTCTTTCCCGCGCAGGGGCCGCCGGTAATAACGATCTTTGTGATACTCATATTCCCGCACTCCTCAGGGTTCTTCCGCTTCCCGGATATCATACCGGCTTTTTTCAACTTTCAGATCAAATACCCGCCTGCTGCCATCCGGCGCCGTCAGGATCAGCTGTGTATCTCCGGCTTTTCTGAAACTGGCATTGACCATATAATCTTCGATGTGCTCTTCATAAACAATGGAAACGTCCCCGAAATCCTCGTCCGAAAGGGCCGCCTCACGTGCCGATGAGTCCGGTATCATTATTTATCTGAATAACAGCTCCATAAAATGCCGCGCGGCATTCCGCCAGGTATCCCATTCGTGATAACCGGGGCAGGAGTAGAAGACCGTATTCACACCTATCTCAGTCTGCTTCCGGATCATTTCCCGAAGCTCGTCGCACATCGGCTGTTCCTGCTCGCCGGAAGCTACAAAACAGACGTCAAAAAGCTCATGGAATTTCTCCGGATCCTCAAACACGTCTCTCAGATCGTAATTGTCTCCCGTCAGGCGGAAGCCGCCGCTGAACATTCCGGCATTCGCGAAATAGTCCGTATTCCGGAAAACGCCCATATTGGACTGCATGGCACCCATGGACAGTCCGGCCATCGCCCGGTGGTGCCGGTCCGGGACCGTACGGAACTTTTTATCAATAAATGGAATACAATCCTGCACCAGTACTTCGTCCAGATCTCCCATCGCGGGATTCCCGCTGCCGTCCGGGTGGAACGCGTAACCATCGTTCATCACGATGATCATCTCTTTGATCCTGCCCTCAGAGAGGAGATTGTCCGCGATGTAATTGATCTTGCCCTGCCAGACCCAGCCGACCTCATTTTCTCCGCCGCCGTGCTGCAGATACAGGACCGGATACCGTTTTTCCGGTTCTTCGTCATATTTCGGAGGCGTATATACCCACACGGCCCGGGTCTTTCCGGTCATGGTGCAGGGATACAGACACATGCGGACAGTACCATGGGGCACGTCCCGGAGAAGATACAGCTCCGGATCAATGCCGCCGGGAACCTCGAAGAAATTCGCGGGGCTGAAGGCGCCGTAGCCATAAGGCATCAGGATGTTCGGCGTCTTTACGCCGTTTACATAGAAATCACAGTAATGGAAACCATCCCGGATATTCTCCGCCACACAGGACCAGTAGCCGTCCTGATCCGGCTTCAGTTCATAAGTGTCCGGCATGGAGCCGCCCCAGCCCTTCACAGTGATCGTCTCCGCATTCTCCGGCGCGAGAAAATTCAGACGGACCCGGCCTTCCGGCAGGATCTCCGCACCCTGGCGCAGAGGCTTATACGCACCGGTTTTGGACCGGTCGCCCCAGATCAGCTCTTTATGCACATCATCAAAAAACAAGGGATAAGAATAATACGCCTGATTCATTTCAGCACCTCCTTATCGGAACAGAAGCTGCATATAGGCAGCCGCCGCGTAACGCCACACGTCCCATTCATGCCAGCCCTCGTGAGTATGTCTGACAGCATGTATGCCCCTGGTACGCTCGATCTCGTCCAGGAACTTCACATTTTGATCTCCCATGGGTTCATGCGTGCCCCAGGAAACAAACAGGAGGCGGATCTCCCGGTTGAACGCGCCGCCGTCCTCAAAAGCATCAGAAACATCAAAATCATCAAACATGCCTTTATAACCGACGCCGCCGCTGAAAACGCCTACATAAGAGAACAGGTCCTTCCGGTGATGAAGGCCGATGGAAAAGGCCTGGGAGCTGCCCAGTGAAAGTCCCGCAATGGCGCGGTGATCCTTATCCGCCAGCGTACGGAACCTTATGTCGATAAAGGGGATGCAGTCCTCTGTCAGTTCCTTCTCAAAGTCTCCGGGAAGGAACATGTTGATCTCGCCGTCCACAAACGCGTAGCCGCTGTTCATCACGATGATCATCTCTTCGCACCTGCCTTCAGCAATCAGGTTATCCGCGATATAATTCAGTTTGCCCTGCCAGACCCAGCCGGTCTCATTCTCTCCTACGCCGTGCTGGATATACATGACGGGATACCGTTTTTCCGGATGCTCATCATATCCGGGCGGCGTATAGACAAAGCAGGCTTTCACGCGGCCGTTGACGCCGGAACGGTATAATTCCATCCGGACGTCACCGTGGGGCACGTTCTGAAGGAGCCAGAAAGCGGAGTCCTCCGCGGGCATTTCAAAGAAGTTGCAGACACGGAAACTGCCGTAGCCGACCGGCGCCAGCGGGTTCACGCACCTTACGCCATCCACATAAAAATCACAGTAATGGAAACCCGGAAGGATATCGTCCGCAACCGCCTGCCAGTAGCCGTTTTCTGTCTTATGAAGCTCATATTCCTTCGGCATGGAACCGCCCCAGCCCTTCACCGTGACGCTCTTTGCCTCCGGCGCAAGGAAATTAAACTCCGCCTTGCCGAAGTCCAGGACCCGGATGCCCTCTTTCTCATCAAAATACTGGATCTTCGGTTCGCCGCCGATCATTTCAAAAGTCGGCTTTTTATTCAGCGGGCTGAAAAACAGCATGTGCTGGACCAGAGCCTGGTTTTTCAGGATCTCTTCTTTTGTCATCCTCATCTACCTCCTGTTTATGATCATTGCTGCCGTAGTGTTTACGTATTATATTCTGATAATCACGATATACTTTTCAGCGGATTTTGTCAATCACCGGCAGACCCTCCGTACACAGGGACCGTGTCCTGTACGCGGAGAGTCCGGATCTCTGACTTACAATGGAGAAAAAACTGTTGACAAAGGCAATACTTCGCATTATGATGTATCTCACGAAGGGAGGCATCATATGGACATCCAACTCAAACACGGTCTCTTGGACGTATGTGTGCTGGCCGCCATTAAGGGCGAAGACTCCTATGGCTATAAGATCATCAAAGATATGAAGCCGTATATCGAACTGTCCGAGTCCACCCTGTATACCATACTGAAGCGCCTGGAGGCAGCTAAGATGCTGACCGTCCGAAGCGCGGAGCACGGCGGCAGGCTCCGAAAGTACTATCACATCACGGAATCAGGGCTGAGGCGTATCGAGGATTTTAAGGAAGACTGGCAGGAGATCACAGCGATCTATCAGTTTGTTACCAGGGAGGATGAAACACATGAATAAACAGGAATTTCTCGGAAGGCTTAAGGAAGCGCTCGCAGGCCTTCCGCAGGAAGACATAGAAGAACGGCTGGACTTTTACAGCGAAATGATCGATGACAAGATCGAGGACGGGCTGGCAGAAGACGCCGCAGTGGCGGAGATCGGAGCCGTGGCGGAGGTCAGGAACCAGATCATTTCCGACGTTCCTCTGAAGAAACTGGTCAGAGAAAAGATGAGGCCGAAACGCCGTCTCCGCGCCTGGGAGATCATACTGCTGGTCCTGGGTTCCCCCCTGTGGCTGTCTCTTCTGATCGCGGCGTTCGCCATTATTTTTTCGATCTATGTTTCGATATGGGCGGTCGTCATTTCTCTGTGGGCGGTAGAACTGGCGTTCATCGCAGGCGCGTTTGCCGCGGTGATCCTGGGCATTGTCTTTGCTTTTCGCGGAAACGGCACACTGTGTATCGCGTCAGTCAGTACAGGCTTCTTCCTGGCCGGCCTGTCCGTTTTCCTGTTCTTCGGATGCAGAGAAGCAACAAAATGGATCCTGATCTTAACAAAAAAGACCGGATTCGGTATCAAAGCCATATTTATGGGAGGTAACACGCAAAATGAGTAACAAAGGAAAGGCGGCATTAATTATGGGAACTGTACTGATCCTCATCGGAATCGCGGGATTCTGCATTGCCATGACTGCGAAAAACTGGAATTTCAAGAATATCAGCACGGTAAAGCTGGTAACAAACACCTGGGATATCCGTGAGGATTTCCACAGCATTTCCATCGACTCGGATACAGAAACGATCCGTTTTGTTCCTTCAGATCACGGCACATGCCGGATCGAATTCCTGGAAGAGGAAAAAGTAAAGCATACGGCGGAAGTAAAGAACGGCGTCCTGAATATCACCAGCACAGATACCAGGAACTGGACAGACCGTATTGCCGTGTTCTCCACGGAATCTCCGGCGATCACGCTGTATCTGCCGGCCGGCGGGTATCAGGCGCTGACGATCAGTGAGACCACCGGAGACGTTGAACTTCCGAAGGATTTCTCCTTTGAAAGCATTGATATTCACGCAAGTACCGGTGACGTAGACTGCTATGCTTCCGCTTCCGGGCACCTCCAGATCCGGCTGAACACCGGAGATATCCAGCTCGGCCAGGTTTCCGCGAAGGATGTAACGCTGAAGGTCAGCACCGGACACGTCGACGTCTCGGATCTCCAATGCAGCGGTCATCTGGATCTGACGGTCAGCACCGGCAGATCCGAACTTCGCGATATCTCCTGCGGAAGCTTTTCCACAGACGGAGATACCGGTGACATTACCATGAAAAACCTGATCGCCGAAGAAAGGATCTCAATAGAAAGAAGTACCGGCAGAGTGAAATTCGAAGGGTGCGACGCAGGCGAACTGTTTATCACGACAGACACCGGAGATGTTTCCGGCTCCCTGCTTTCCGATAAGGTCTTTATCACAAAGTCTGATACCGGGCATGTTGACGTCCCGAAAACCATCACCGGCGGCAGATGCGAGATCACCACAGATACCGGGGATATCCGGATCACAGTAGATTAAGAAAAGAAGAAATCCATTACATACTTATTCGCGAGATCCATATGCGCGGGATTCTGGAATCTGTGATCCGCGTTTTCCACAGGGATAAACTCGATCACCTGATCCTCCGCGAAGGTTTTGCTGCTTTCCATCGGCACTACCTCATCCTTTGTGCCGTGCAGGATCAGGATATCATCTGAGTAGTCCAGGAAATCCCGGCTCCGGATATCATTTGCCTTCAGCGCTTCCAGAAAATCTTTTGTCACCAGGATCTTACGGTCAAAGCCCGCCTCCGCTTCTTTGCCATTCATGATCAGCTCAAGTTCATCCTGCTGAATGATGGTATGCGTCAGTACGTCATACATATCGATGGCCGGACAGCGGAGCGCGGCTCTCCGGAACGGATCCCCGTGCCCGGAAATATACTTCAGCAGCAGATAACCGCCGAAGCTTGTGGCATACGCGTATAATTCGCTGATTCCGAAACGGGTATGGATCTCCCCGATCACCAGCTCCAGATACGTATCACAATCCGCAAGCAGGATCTTTTTCTTGATGTCATCTCCATGGGCCGGCCAGTTGAAGACCAGCACCATCACATCTTTATATTTAGAGAGCAGTTTCTCTGAAAAACGCTCCGCGGCATGGTTGTCCTTATGGCCGGCAAAGCCGGTGCAGAACACGACCGCCCTTTTTGACGCGCGGAGATCGTTATAATACAGTTTGCACCGGACGTTATGTCCCCGGCCGTGGATCTCATAATACTTATACATAAACGCCTCACTGATGGATCCGGGTGATCACTCTGTCCGCGAGGATCCGCTGCTCCAGTTCCAGTGCCTTCGGATAACCCGCGGCATTCAGATCACAAGCGGATGTATGGAGCGCCTCCCGGAATTTATCTTTGATCTCCAGGAAACGGCGCCTGGCAATACGCTCGCCGATCCCTGCTTCGCCGGCAGCCATCATCAGCGTATCCTCTGTGATATCATCCAGGACTTCCGCGTCCCCGATGGTCACAGCCATCTCGCGTGTGCTTTCCCGGTAAGCGACTGTACTGACAATGTCATACGCCGGCGCGAGCCGGACGGTTTTCAGATCCGCGCTGTACAGCAGAGAAAAATTCTTCAGATGCGCGTCCGTATTCCCGATCAGCACGTCAAATACCAGATCATCCCAGAGTTTCAGCTGATCCGCAATGGGATCAGAGGAATACTTTCTGAGAAGCTCAAACATCCGTTTCAGATACCCGGTCCTTCCCTGCTCATATTTCTCTTCCGCGGGAATTCCCAGTGCCTGGGCAAAATCCTCCTGATGGAGCCGTCTGGGACAGGGAAGTCCGCTGACCAGCGGCACGCCGGGGCCAAAGACCCTGTCATACCGTTTCGTCGCGAACAGAACTTCCCCCTCAGCTCCGTGTCCGGTATCAATGATAAAGCTTTCCGGGATCTCAATTCCGCATCTTCTTGCCGTCAGGAGGGACAGCTGTTCATTGGTGACGATGCCGTCCAGCCGGATGTGGCTCTGTTTTACGATATGCGTGCTGGCCGCCATTCCCTTCGGAAGATACCACCGGCCGGTTTCCTGATCCAGATACAGGCCGGCTTTTCCGGACGCCCCGGTCAGGGAAAGATGCGTCCTGGTGACGATCTCCGCGGACCTTGTGGCACCTTCCGCAGCCAGTGCCCGGACTTCCTGTCCGGAAATGGGCGTATACGCGGAGCCCGGAAGCTCTTCCGTTTCCAGTACCGCCAGCGCGCCAAGGCATTCCTGGCCGAGTCCGTGCAGCAGCGGCAGATAATCCGCGGCATCGACCCGAAGCCACTGGGCTACGGCCCTTCGGGTAAATCCCTCCGGCAGCAGGCCTTCAAAAAAGCTTCTGGTTGCCGCCGGCGAATAAGGTTTCTCCGTTAGCGGAAAACTCAAAGATATGGGCGCCGCACCCGCGGATGCCAGATAGCTGTCCGCGTATGAAAAGCAGGCGTCGTAGCTGTTTTCTCCCCGGATATAGCCCACCAGCTGCCTGCTGCCCTCTTTTTCTATGGTAACATAAAACTTCTTCATGATCCTGAACTCCTGGGCGCAAGTTCCACGTCCAGTCCCAGAAGATTCGCGAGATAAATGGCTTTTTCCAGTTCAGCCGTGCTTTTTCCGTTTTCCAGATCAGAAATAAAGCTCACGCTGAAGCCGCTGAATTCAGATAAGAATGCCTGCGTGTATCCCAGCTTTTTCCGCCGTTCCCGGATCATCCGGCCAAATTCTTTTGCGTCACTGATCATTGCGGTCTCCTCTTCGCCGTACGCACAAATAATAGCAGATCCGGGCAAACTTCGCCGTACGGCGCAATTTGCCCGGATCCATTATATTCTAAGCCGTACGGCGAAGTCAAGTCTTTGTTTTCACCACCGGAAGACCCGGCACATATTTCTCTCTTACCTGTTCAGCGAATCTGCCACGGTCCGGATGGCCGCAAGAATTCCGCGGCGCATATCCCGGATCTCCATAAAGGGATGATCATCATGGCCCTGTTCCCTGGCATAAGGAACGTGAATAAAGCCTGTAACTGCCTCACCGTGATTATGCGCAAGCATTCCGTACAGCAGGGTGTTGCAGACGTACTGTCCGGCATCATCGGATTTTTCACAGGAGATGCCAAGCGACCTTACCGCCCTTACGATGTCATCCGCGGGAAAATTCGAGTAAAGGACATCCGGTCCGTTTTCCGCGATCGGGAGATGGTCCGGCGCGTATCCGGCATTATCCGGGATCCGTCCGTACATGACGTTCCTCCCTGTGGTTTCCGGCGTAATGGCGCTGCGTCCTCCGGCCTGTCCCAGCATGATCACAGCCGCCGGTGAACATTGATCATATACGGAAAAAGCGATCTCCCGGGCTCTCACAAATTCCACCGGAAGGAGCAGCTTTCTGATCTCATATCCACCGGTCTCATCCGGCAGATCATTCAGGATCATTTCCGCCGGATTCAGTTTCTCGCCGCCGAAAGGTTCAAAGGCTGTCACCAGAATGTTCATGCTTTCCCTGATCCTCCCCGATCCTCAGGAACCGTGTTTCGCCATATACGCCTTGATCGCTTCAAAGGTTTCTTCGCTGATGTAATGCTCGATGCGGCAGGCGTCGTTCACCGCCGTCTCTTCCTCTACCCCGATGTTCAGAAGCAGCTTTGTCAGCACCGTATGGCGTTCATATATATCCTTTGCCTTCTCCAGGCCGGCTTCTGTCAATTTAATAAATCCCAGATCATCCGTATATACCAGGCCGCTGTTTTTCAGAAGGCCTACAGCGCGGCTGACGGAAGGCTTTGAAAAGCCCATATATTCACCAATATCTATACCGCGGACCTCAGAAGTCTTCTGGGATAAGATATAGATCGTCTCAAGATACATTTCTCCGGATTCCAGCAAAGCCATAAAAAACATCTCCATTTCTCTGATGTGTTTGCGTCAGTTTAACACATTTTGATTTCTTTTTCAATCGGAATCAAAAAACCTCTTGACAAGTAAGCAAACGCTAACTATAATGGATGCCGGTTAGTGAGAGCTAACCATATTTTTAAAGAATCGGGTTAGTTTATGCTAATCCGCAGTGTCAGGAGGGAGACGCATGATGCCTCTGGAATTCGCAGAACCCGGTGAGGTCCAGATCATTAAAAAGATCGGCGGCAATCCGGAAACCAAAAAGCATTTGGAAGATCTCGGCTTCCATGTTGGCGGGGAGATCCGTGTGGTCAAGACGATCGGGGGAAATCTTATCGTAAATGTCAAGGAATGCCGTGTCGCCGTCAGCCGCGAACTGGCAAATAAAATTATGATCTGAAGGAGGAAGATACATTGAAAACACTCAGAGACGCAAATATCGGGGAAACCGTCGTGGTGGCCAGGATCCATGGTGAAGGTGCCGTCAAACGGCGCATTATGGACATGGGAATTACCAAAAATGTTGAGATCTATGTGCGTAAGGTTGCGCCGTTAGGCGATCCTTTAGAGCTCACAGTCCGCGGCTATGAGCTGAGCCTGAGAAAGGCAGACGCTGAGATGATCGAGATCAAATAATTTTTTTCAGGTACGATTAGCAAAAGCTAACGCCCTGGTGAAAATAACAGCAGAAAGGGAGAATGAAAAATGTCTTTGAAAATCGCTCTTGCGGGTAACCCAAACAGCGGCAAAACGACCTTATTTAACGCACTGACAGGCTCAACGCAGTTTGTCGGCAACTGGCCGGGCGTCACTGTGGAGAAAAAAGAAGGAAAGCTGAAGAAACACGACGATGTCGTCATCACGGATCTGCCGGGTATTTATTCGCTGTCCCCTTATACACTGGAAGAAGTAGTCGCCAGAAATTATCTGATCGGGGAACGGCCTGACGCGATCCTGAATATCGTAGACGGTTCCAATCTGGAGCGTAACCTGTACCTGACCACGCAGCTCACAGAACTGGGTATTCCTGTCGTTGTGGCGATCAATATGATGGACGTCGTGAAAAAGAACGGCGACAAGATCAACACAGACCAGCTCAGCAGGCAGCTTGGCTGTAAGATCGTAGAGATCTCCGCCCTCAAGGGTACCGGTGTTCAGGAAGCAGCTGAAGCCGCGATCCAGGCGGCAAGATCGGGCAGGACTGTACCGATGCACAGTTTCTCCGGACCCGTAGAGCACGCGCTGGCCCATATTGAGGAACACGCGGTCTCCAATATCCCGGAGGAACAGCAGCGCTGGTATGCCGTCAAGCTTTTTGAGCGTGACAGCAAAGCCATAGAACAGCTGAACCTGAGCAGCACAGTGATGAAAGACGTGGAGCAGCATATCGCGGAAGTGGAAAAGGAGCTGGATGACGATGCTGAATCCATTATCACCAACGAGCGCTATATCTGGATCGGCAGCATCATCAAATCCTCGTATAAGAAAAAAACTTCCGGCGGAATGACGACCTCGGATAAGATCGACAAGATCGTTACCAACCGCTGGCTGGCATTGCCGATCTTCGGTGTGGTCATGTTCCTGGTCTACGCTCTTGCCATGGGCAAATCCATTGGTGACGGTGGTATTGCCATCGGCACTTTCCTCACAGACTGGACCAATGACGTCTTCGGCGAAGCATGGCTGATCGAAGGCTCCCGCTCTCTTCTGGAAGGCTGGGGCGCGGCGCCCTGGCTGACAGGTCTGATCTCAGACGGTATCATCGCCGGTGTCGGTGCTGTGCTTGGCTTCGTACCGCAGATGCTGGTACTCTTCCTGATGCTCGCGATCCTGGAAGACTGCGGCTACATGGCCCGGATCGCCTTCATCATGGACCGGATCTTCCGCCGCTTCGGCCTGTCCGGCAAATCCTTCATCCCGATGCTGGTGGGTACAGGCTGCGGCATCCCGGGCGTCATGGCATCCCGTACGATCGAAAATGAACGTGACCGCCGTATGACGATCATGACCACCTGCTTCATGCCCTGCGGTGCGAAAATGCCCATCATCGGCCTGATCGCAGGCGCGCTGTTCGGTGGTTCCTCCTGGATCGCGACCTCCGCGTACTTTATTGGTGTTGCAGCTATTGTCATTTCGGGTATCATGCTGAAAAAGACCAGACTGTTTGCCGGCGACCCCGCGCCTTTCGTCATGGAACTGCCTGCATATCACGCTCCGACCATCGGAAACGTCCTTCGCGCCATGTGGGAGCGCGGATGGTCCTTCATTAAAAAAGCCGGTACCATCATTGTTCTGTCCACCATCATTCTCTGGTTCCTGCAGGGCTTCGGCACTGTAAACGGCCACTTTGGCATGGTTGACGAGCTTTATCAGGATGAAAGCATTGTAACTGAAGAATACGTCCAGCAGGTCGCGGACCGTATGGGTATTGAAACAGATGAAGTCAATCCTTCAGACGACTCGATCCTGGCAGCTGTCGCGCAGCCTGTTTCAGTGATCTTCAAGCCCCAGGGCTTCGGCTCATGGAAACCTACAGTCGCTACTGTGACCGGACTGATCGCAAAGGAAAACGTGGTCGGTACTTTTGGTGTCCTGTATAACTACGATGATAAGGATGGAGAAGAAGAACTGGAAGAAAACGGCGATCAGATCTGGGATAACGTGGCTGTGGACTTCGGACGCTTCTCCGGCGGCCACGGAAAACTTGCGGCCTTCGCTTTCATGCGCTTCAACCTGCTCTGCGCGCCGTGCTTCGCGGCAATGGGTGCCATCAAGCGTGAAATGAACAGTCCGAAATGGACGATGCTCGCCATAGGCTACATGTGCGTCTTTGCTTACGTCATCTCCCTGATCGTCTTCCAGGTCGGAAAGATCTTCACGGGAGGAGTCAATGCCGTCGGCCTGATCGTGGCGCTGATCCTTCTGGCAGCGCTTCTCTGGCAGCTGTTCAAACCCTTCAAAGAGACCGCGAAAGCGGCATAAATGAAAAAACGGCCATGCCCCGCTGCATAAACAGCGGGGCATGATACAGGAAAGGAGCTGACATCATATGCTTCTCTGGATACAGGCTAATATCGCTTCCATCATTATAACCGCAGTCCTTCTGATCATCATTGCCCTGATCGTACGCAGACTGGTCCTGGATAAAAAAGCCGGCAGGCATATCTGCGGAGGATCCTGCAGTTCCTGCGGAGGCAGTTGTTCAGGCTGCCCCATGCATGATCAATGCCATGCCTCACGCGGCACCGGCGCCCGGTGACGGCCGGATCATGAATCGTAGAAATGCTGTCCGTCACCTGTCACAAGCCGTTCCGCGGCAGGATATTCAAAGATCTCACTGTGATCCGCGTTTGCTTCAAGATAAGCGGCAAATTCAGCCGCGTACCATTTCGCCATTCCAAGATCGTGCATCAGGCAGCGTCCGCAGTTCTCGGGAGCAGTGCCCGGAACTTCCTTCGCGTCAGCGACAGACCTGAAAGCCCGCAGGATCAGATCATAGAGTTCCCGCGGCGCGCGGTTGCCTTTAAGGATAAGATAAAATCCTGTAAGGCAGCCCATAGGCCCCCAGTAGATCACTTCATCTTTCCAGGCAGGGTCATTACGAAGAAAAGTCGCGATCAGGTGTTCCAGCGAATGCATTGCCGCGACGTCAATGACCGGCTCTATATTAGGCCTTTTCAGCCGGATATCATAGGTCGTAACTGAATATCCGCCCAGATGATCCACCCTGCTGGTGAAGATCCCGGGTACAATGCGCGTATGGTCTACTGAAAAGCTCTGTATCAATTCCATTTTTCCTTCTCCTCCTGTGTTTCATCTATGATCGTTATCCATCAAGATCCGGCATTCGCGTTCATCCGTTTTTCTGTCTCTTTCCCTTTTATTCGACGGTCCACTCTGTCCAGTCGATATGGTTGTACTGCATCACGTCATCCGAAAACTTCATCCCCAGCTTCTGATAAAACGGAACCGCGTTTTCATTGGCGATCAGGTATACCGCGATATCCTTCTCTCCGCCCGCAAGTTCATGAGCTTCCTTCATAAGTCTGCTGCCGATCCCCCGTCTCTCATAATCTCTGTCTACACCCAGATCCGTGATATAAAGCCAGTAGCTGTAATCCGTCAGGCCGAAAAGGACCCCGACGATCACTCCTTCACGGTTTCTTGCCACAAGGCTGATGGATACATTTTCCACGAGCCTGTGTATTCTTTCATTAAAGCGTTCTCTGGGATACTGGGAACCCAGATCTGTCCTTTTCAGAAAATCGATATATTCTTCCGCGGAAACACGCTCCTCGCGAATTACTACATCACTCATTTGACGTCCATCCTTTTCCTGATCCGCTGCCGGACCCGGTCCGCGTACAACGGATATGATCCGCTTACGAGGCGGGTTCTGTATATCTAATATATCACAGCCGGGCAAATATACAATGCCCATTTCTTCATCTGTATTTTCCTCATTGCGGATAGAAAAAAGGACGTTTACTTCCCGCATAGTGCAGATAGTAAACGTCCGGTGCTGTGCCCTTATGCAGGTATGATCCTGAGATCATACCCTATTTCATAGTGATCAGTCTTCTTGCGGCTTCTTCGGTGTCCTCCCTGCTTCCGAACGTCGAAAACCGGAAATAGCCCTCGCCGCAGGATCCGAACCCGCTCCCGGGTGTGCCCACGATCTGCAGTTCCCGGAGCAGATAATCATTGCCCAGTCCGTGCATTTTTGTAAAGTGCATACTGATCTCTCCCTTATTCAGCGTCAATCGTGGACACTCCCAGCG
>CADCQD010000066.1 GCA_902803485.1 uncultured Eubacteriales bacterium
CCCTAATGATTATTTCACAGGAACCCGGCGCGGAATCCGTTCCGGGCTGCCTCATATATTATGCAACAACGCCCCGTGCCGCGTCAACCCGGAAATGAGAAATCCGCGTCTCAGTTCTTTTAGGAATCACAGCGACTCACCGGTAAACATGAACGGCAGGACTTCGGACAGCCGGTACTCCTTCACATCTCCCGGTTTTCCAAGAAGCAGAATGAAATCCGGATCGCAGAACTCCGCCATGACCTGCCGGCAGACACCGCAGGGCGCGCAGAAGTCCCCGTCCTCTCCTTCCCTTCCGCCGGCGATCGCGATCTTCGCGAAATGCCTTTCACCTTCGCTGACAGCCTTGAAAAACGCGGTGCGCTCCGCGCAGACCGTCGGCGTATAGGTGGCGTTTTCAATATTGCAGCCGGTATATACTTTGCCCTCCGCGGTAAGAAGCGCCGCGCCTACAGTAAAACGGGAATACGGCGCGTAGGAACGGGAACGCATCTCTTTCGCGATCCGCATCAGCGTTTCGTCATCCGGAGCGTTTTCCGGCAGTTTTCCCGCGAGGGAAAGCGTATCCGATAAGAATTCCGTCCCGGCTGTATTTCCCTGTGAAACGCCAAAATACGATAGTACCGAGGCTGAAATATCCGCATAGGTATCCCGTATGCCAAGGTCGATTCCTGCTTTCACATGTTTGCCGTAGAGAAGCATGGGGACGCATTCTCTGGAATGATCTGTACTTGGCGTGCCCGGGTCGCATCCGTGATCCGCCGTAATGATCAGAAGATCATCATCCCGAAGCTTCGGAAGCAGCATCTCAAGGTCCCGGTCAAACTCCGTCATGGCCTTCGCGTATCCCGCCACGTCATTCCGGTGGCCGTAGAGCATATCAAAATCCACCAGGTTCACAAAGCACAGGCCGCAAAAATCCCGGTCCGCCATCTCCAGCGTCTTCAGCATGCCTTCGTGGTTGTTCCGGATCCGGTTCATTTCGGAAACACCCTTTCCGGCAAAGATATCATAGATCTTTCCTACGGAAAGCGTTTCAAATCCGGACGCGGAAAGCAGGTCCAGCATGGTGTTTGCCGGCGGATACAGCGAAAAATCGTGCCGGTTCGCGGTCCTGACATAGGGCCATTCTCCGGTAAAGGGGCGGGCGATCACCCTGCCTACACCGTGTTTTCCCTTCAGTATTTCCCGCGCGGTCTCACAGATCCTGTAAAGCTCGGGAACCGGCACCACGTCTTCGTGCGCCGCGATCTGGAAGACACTGTCCGCGGAAGTATATACGATCAGGTCCCCGGTCTCCACATGCTGCTTTCCGTAATCCCGGATCACGTCCGTCCCGGAATAGGGCTTATTGCAGAGTACCTTCCTTCCGGTCTTTTCTTCAAATTCCCGGATCACTTCATCCGGAAAACCCTCCGGATATGTGGGCAGGGGCTCAGGAGATACCAGTCCTGCGATCTCCCAGTGGCCGATGGTGGTATCTTTGCCCATGCTCTTTTCCCTGAGTCTGGCAAAAGACGCGGTGGGCGCAGCGGTTCCTCCGCCCACACCCTCAATGTTGAAAAGGCCCATGGACTTCAGTACGGGACAGTAAAAGTTTTCATGGTCACGGATCGCGCCAAGGGTATCGCTGCCCTCATCCGAAAACAAGGCGGCATCCGGCGCCTGCCCGATCCCCATGCTGTCCAGAACAATAATAAAAACACGCCGGTCCATCATTACGCTTCGCCTGCTTTAACGATCTTTACGATCCTGCTGGTCCCAAGACGCGACGCGCCCAGCCGGATGAATTCCTCCGCGTCCTCCATACTGGAAATACCGCCGGCAGCTTTGATCTTCACGCCGGGCCCGACGTGCTCGCTGAAAAGCTTCACGTCCCGGAAAGTGGCGCCGCCGGTGGAAAAGCCTGTGGAAGTCTTGATATAATCCGCGCCGGCTTCCGTCACCAGCCTGCACATGGTGATCTTTTCTTCATCTGTCAGGAGGCAGGTCTCAACGATGACCTTGAGGATCTTGTCCTTACAGGCTTCCTTCAGCGTCCGGATCTCATTGAGCACATAGTCCGTATTCCCGGCCTTCAGTTCGCCGATGTTGATCACCATATCGATCTCGTCCGCGCCGTTATTCAGGGCGTCCACGGTTTCAAAAAGCTTGCATTCCGTAGTATTGTAGCCGTTGGGGAAGCCGATCACGGTGCAGATCCTAAGCCGCTCACCTGTGTATTCCTTCGCCCGCTTCACAAATGCCGGCGGAATGCAGACCGACGCTGTATGATATTTCATTCCGTCATCGCAGATGGCCCGGATCTCATCCCATACGGCCGTCTGCGCCAGCAGTGTATGGTCACATTTCGAAAGGATTTCCTGAATCTCCATTATCCTCTGATCCCCCTCATTTTCTGTTCTTTTCTTTTCCTCTGCCAGCATCTCCTGCACATGGCTTCATAGCGGCTGTTCCCGCCGATCAGGATCTGCTGCCCTTCGTAAACGATATTTCCGTTATCATCCAGCCGCGCGTTTACGGTCGCCTTCGCGCCGCATCTGCATACCGACTTGATTTCCGTGATAGATTCCGCGATCTCAAATAACCGCTTGCTTCCGGGGAACAGATGCGTAGTAAAGTCTGTACTCAGCCCGAAGCAAAGGACCGGGATATTCAGCTCCAAAACGATCTGCCCCAGCTGGTCCACCTGCTCCGGTGTCAGAAACTGGCATTCATCCACGATCACCACGTCCCTGTCCGCGTAGGAATCCCTGTATAACGCGTACAGGTCCATATCCTCCGGCACCATGACGCAGGGCGCCTCCAGCCCGATCCTGGAACGGACCACCGGCGATTCTTCGCGGTCGTCGATGGCAGGCTTCAAAAGAAGCACCTTCATTCCTCGCTCTTCATAATTAAATTTTGTAATGAGCGCCTGGGCTGTTTTGGAACAGCCCATGGCGCCGAATTTAAAATACAGTTTTGCCATAATAAAACCTGTTAAGTAATGATCCTGTGTACCAGCGGCACCGGAGCCGGAGCCTCCTGCCCGGTCCTGACCGCCTGCACATATACCTCTTCCGCTTTCGCGAAACGCTCCGGATCCGACGTATACATCCGGGCAAGCGGCTCTCCTTTTTCCACAGGATCTCCTGTCTTTTTCAGAAGCATAAGCCCTGCCAGGGGATCGACCACGTCTGAGATCGTGTTCCGTCCCGCGCCAAGGAGAAGGCTTGCCTTACCGATGTCCTCCGTATTCATATGTGTGATCCAGCCGGATGATGCGGCTGTGATCTCCTTTTCATACGGTGCTTTTCCAAACAGCGCCGGATCCCGGATACAGGCCGGATCTCCGCCCTGGATCCGTATCATATCTTCAAATTTCTGAAACGCGATGCCGGACCGGACCGCGTCTTCCGCAAGTAGTCTGCATTCGTCCATGCTCCCGGCTTTACCCGCAAGGTAAAGGATGGCGGAAGAAAGGATCAGGCTGATCTCCCTGAGGTCCTCAGGTCCCCGGTCCTTCAGAATATCCACAGCTTCCGCGACTTCCAGCGCGTTTCCGACAGCATGGCCCAGCGGGCGGTCCATATCCGTGATCACGGCCATCATCTTCTTTCCGGCCCTTTTCCCGATACTCACCATGGCCTCCGCCAGCTGTACACTGTCTTCCAGAGTCTTCATAAAGGAACCGGAGCCGGTTTTCACATCCAGTACGATGCAGTCGTCGTCCGCCGCCAGTTTCTTGCCCATAATGCTGGATACGATCAGAGGCAGGCTGTCCACGGTAGCCGTCACGTCCCGGAGCGCGTACAGCTTCTTGTCCAGCGGCGCGATATCCCGGGTCTGGCCGATGATGGCGGCGCCTACCTGGTTCACAGCCCGGATAAACTCCTCTTCCGGCATATCCGTTCTGAACCCGGGGATCGATTCCAGCTTGTCCACGGTGCCGCCGGTATGGCCCAGACCACGGCCGCTCAGTTTTGCCACCTTAATGCCCAGGCTCGCGACGATTGGCACCACGATCATGCTGGTCTTATCTCCCACGCCGCCTGTGGAGTGCTTATCCGCGCGGATGCCGCTGATCCCGGAAAAATCCAGCCGTTCGCCGGAGTCCCGGACAGCAAAGGTCAGCTCCGCCGTCTCCTCTTCCGACATCCCTCGGTAAAAGATGGCCATCAGAAGCGCGGCCGCCTGATAATCCGGGATCTCTCCATTGACATAACCCTCCGCGAAATAACGGATCTCGTCTCTGGTCAGCTCTCCGCCGTCGCGTTTTTTCCGGATCACATCATACATTCTCATAGCCGTACCTCTTAACGCATGCCCTTATCGTAAGGAATGCCCTCCGCCTTCGGACAGCCGGACTTCTTAGCGGTCAGCGCCAGCACAACCAGCACCACCACATAAGGAATAATGTTGTAGAAATACATCGGAAGGCCCAGGTTCTTCAGGAACTGGATCGAAGAAGAAACCGGCCCGATACACTTCAGAAAACCGAACAGCAAAGCGCCGAGGGCAATGCCAAGGGGTTTCCAGTTGCCGAAGATCATGATGGCCAGGGCCAGGAAGCCCATGCCGCCCACGGAACTCTCCGCGGTGCCGTTCGCTACAGTCGCGATATACGCGTAACCGCCGATGCCCGCGAGAACGCCGGAAATCGTGGTGCCCAGATAACGCATTTTGAAAACGTTGATACCTACGGACGCCGCCGCCTGGGGATGTTCGCCGCAGGCCCGCATGCGAAGGCCCGTCCTGGTCTTATAGATCCAGACCGACAGGATAATAAACAGCCCGATGATGATATATGTGGAAATATATGCTTTATCGCCGAAGATCTGGGCAATGGGTCCCAGCTCCGGATTCTTGATGACGTAACCGCTGAAATTCGCGGGCATCTGCACCTTCTCACTGTTGAAAAGCGAGAGGGCAAACGCATTGACGATGGCCGGCGCCAGCATATTCAGCGCGGTGCCGCCGATGGTCTGGTCCGCTTTCAGCTTGACCGCGGAGATCGACAGAAGGATCGAGAAGATCCCGCCGCTGATACCGGCGATCAGAAGGATCACAACGAAGAACATCTGGATATTCCCGGTCATGATCCCGTTGTTCAGGAAGAATCTCGCGAAGATCGCGCCTATGAACGCGCCGAAGATCATTTCGCCTTCCAGCGCCAGATTGATGATACCGCTTCGCTCCGCGAACATACCCGCGAGCGCCACGATCAGGAGCGGTGCCGCGTAAATCAGAGTTTTTTGCAGAAGAAAGATCATTGTGCTTCACCCTCCTTTCCCTGAGTCGTGACTTTGTCCGGCGGTGTTTCCTCATGTTTTGCGTGTTCCGCCGTTTCCGCCTTCTTTCTCTTTCTGTAGAGAAGGTCGCGGAACAGCTTGGAGAATCCGGCGAAGTAGATGATCAGCGCGATGATGATATCCGCGATATACTTGTTAAAACCGGCGCTGGTCAGATTGTCGCCGCCGATGCTTAAGAAACGGATGAACAGGCCGACAAAGATGACCGCCACAGGGTTGCAGCTTCCCAGGAGCGCTGCCGGGATGCCGTTAAAGCCGTAATCCGGAAGCTTCTGGTACGCGCTGTCAAATTTGAATTCGATGCCGGGATTCAGATAATAGATCGCGCCGCCGATGGCCGCCAGGCCTCCGGCAATTGCCATGGAAAGCACGATATTCTTTTTCTCGTTCATGCCGGCATAGCGGGCGCCGTATTTATTCGCGCCGCAGGCGCGAAGCTCATATCCGAAGACCGTCTTGGTCAGGATTACGGACATGGTGATGGCAAGAACGATGGCCAGCAGAATGCCGATATCGATGTAGGAACCCGGGAACAGCCGGTCCAGGCCCAGCTTCGGCGTCCCGTTTCCGGTAGCCGCCGTGGTGATCAGGTATCCGGACTTTCCAGCGCCGCTGTTGATCAGCGCCGGAGTTGTGCTGAAGATCCAGCTGACGATATTGGCGGCGATCCAGTTCGTCATGATGCAGACGATGACCTCGTTCACGTTGAAGAATGCCTTGAACAGGCCGGGGATCGCGCCCCAGAGCATACCGGCCAGCATCCCGGCGATCACTGCGAGGATCCAGACCAGGACGCCCAGCGCCGGTTTTCCGGTGGTATCGATATTCAGCGCCACCATAAGGGATCCCATGGTGCCCATCAGGAACTGGCCGGCCGCGCCGATATTGAACAGGCCGGTCTTATACGCGATCGCTACGGATACGCCGGTCATGACCAGAGGCGCCGCGTAGAAGATCATATCCCCAAGGTTTGTGATAATATACTTTGCCGTACCGCTGGAGAAAGGGCCGCCCAGGAGGATCCCCAGGCCCTGGAACGCGTTCTTGAGTCCGATCCTGTCATTGAAGAGAGAAAGGATCATCATGACCACAAAGCCCACCAGAATGCCGGCCAGGATACAGAGAATCGATGCGCAGACAGATTTAAATCCTTCTTTCTGTTTCAGGTCCTGAAAGAAATTTTTCATGTGCTTACGCCTCCTTTCTCACAGTATCGCGTTTCGCGCCTGCCATATACAGGCCAAGTTCCTGCACAGTGGTCTTCTTCGGATCCAGCTCTCCCACGATCTCGCCTTCATACATCACCAGGATCCGGTCCGAAAGGCTCATCACTTCGTCCAGTTCCAGAGAGATCAGAAGGATCGCAGCTCCGTTATCCCGCTTCTTTACGATCTCGCTGTGGATAAACTCGATGGCGCCTACGTCCAGGCCGCGGGTGGGCTGGATGGCGACCAGCAGCTGATGCTCATGATCCAGTTCTCTGGCAACGATGGCCTTCTGCTGATTGCCGCCGGACATGGAACGCGCCGTGGAAAGCGCGCCTTCACCGGAGCGGACGTCAAATTCATCGATCAGCTGGTCCGCGTATTTCCGGACTTCATCAAAGCGGATAAAGCCGTTCTTCTGGAACCTCGGTTCCATATAGCGACGGAGCACCAGGTTTTCCTGAAGGGAGAAATCCAGGATCAGGCCGTGTTTATGACGGTCCTCCGGAATATGGCTGATACCGGCTTCACTCCGTTTCAGAATGCTTTTATGCGTAATATCCTCGCCGTTCAGGATCAGGCTGCCGCTCTCCGGCTTTTCCAGACCGGTAATGGCATAACCCAGCTCCGTCTGGCCGTTTCCGTCGATACCCGCGATACAGGTGATCTCGCCTGAGCGTACCGTAAAGGATACGTTCTTCACCGCGTCCTTATGGTGGGACTGGCTCTTTACCGTCAGATCCCGGACTTCCAGAATGGCTTTCCCGGGCTTTGCGGGCTTTTTCTCGACCTCGAACTGCACCATGCGGCCCACCATCATCTCGGAAAGTTCTTCCTTCGTGGTATCCGCCACATTGACAGTACCGATATAGCGGCCTTTCCTAAGCACGCTGCAGCGGTCAGCCACCTCCATGATCTCGTTCAGCTTATGCGTAATGAAGAGGATCGATTTGCCTTCTCTTGCCAGATTCTTCATAATATGCATCAGTTCGCCGATCTCCTGGGGAGTGAGTACCGCGGTCGGCTCGTCAAAGATCAGGATCTCATTATCCCGGTACAGCATCTTCAGGATCTCGGTACGCTGCTGCATACCGACGGTGATGTCTTCGATCAGCGCGTCCGGATCTACAGCCAGGCCATAGCGGTCGCTCAGTTCCTGCACCTTTTTTCTGGCAGTACTCTTTTTCAGGAAACCAAAGGAGGTGTCCTCATCGCCGAGAATGATATTATCCAGCACGCTAAAGCATTCCACCAGCTTGAAATGCTGATGCACCATACCGATGCCGAGCGCCGTCGCGTCGTTCGGATCCTTGATATGCACCAGTTTCCCGTCCTTGTAGATCTCGCCCTCATCCGGATCATACAGTCCGAACAAAACGCTCATCAGCGTGGATTTCCCTGCGCCGTTTTCTCCGAGAAGCGCGTGGATCTCTCCCCGCTTCAGCTGAAGCGTAATGTCGTCATTTGCCGTGAGCGGTCCGAATCTCTTTGTAATATGCCGCATTTCAATTGCATACGGTTCTGCACCCATACTGACTACTCTCCTTTTGTTTCCAACAGTTTAAACTCCATACAAAAAGAAAGGACCGAAGTCCTTTCTTTTTGTATTACGTACCGGAGCTTACTCTTCGAAGATCACAGTTACATGAGATCCTTCTACAGCAGCATCCCAGAAAGCAGCGGTATCGCAGCCTTCTACGTTGTCATCCGGAACGACTTCGCCGCTCTTGACCTTATTGTAGATGGCCTGATAGTCATCTGCAGTAAAGTTGTTGAACTTGGATGTTTCGATCGGAAGGCCGGTCGCGTCATCCGCGGCGCCGAGGTTGGATGCCTGTCCGCCAAGCTTCTCGTCCCATTCGCCTGCGTAAAGCTCTGTCAGGACCTTCTGAACAGAAGCGCTCAGGCCCTTCATTGCAGAAGTGATCACGAGATCGCTGAGAGTGGACTGGTCTGTATCTACGCCGATGATCTTGCCGTCTGTGGTTTCCTGAGCTGCGCTGATCACGCTCTGGATCATGGAGCCGCCGCAGGAGAAGATCACTTCCGTGCCGTCGGTATACCAGCTGCCCATCTGAGCCGCAAGCTCAGTGGATGCGGAGAAGGTGGAACCGTACTTGAAGCTGATCTTGATCTCAACATCCGCGCCGGTTTCTTCAGCCGCGTCTCTCGCGCCCTGAACAAAGCCGTAAGCGAAACGGTTGCAGGCAGGATTGGATCCGCCGCCGCCGAAGGTGCCGCCGAGCTTCGTATAGCCGTCTTTCACTGCAGCATAACCTGCAAGATAGCCGGACTCCTGCTCCTTGTAAACGATCGCGGTGACGTTCTTCAGCGCGTTGCCGTTTCCGTCATCCAGTGCCCAACCGTCCACGAAGAGGAATTTCACTTCCGGGCTCTCAAGAGCTACCGTGGTCATGGCATTTGCCTGAAGGAAGCCGGGAGCTACGATTACCTTCGCGCCGTTCTTGATGGCCTGGCGCATTGCTGCCACACGGTCATTATCCGTGGCGTCAGAGCCGTTCGCGGGCTGATAATACTGATAGGTCAGGCCGTTTGCTTCCGCGTAAGCCTTCGCGCCTTCATAGGTACCCTGGTTGAAGCCACCGTCCATCAGCTGTCCGACGTCTGTTACGACTGCGATTTCAAAGGTATTGTCATCGCTCTTCTGTTCTTCTTCCTGCTGAGCTTCGCCCTGCTGGCCGCTCTGCTGGCCCGGCTCTACCTGCACGCAGCCGATGAGCGCAAATACCATGATTGCAGCAAGTACAAGAGAAAGTACTTTTTTCATTGTCTTGATACTCCTTCTATGAGTTTTATTGTGCAGGAAATGGTTCCTGCTCTACAGCCTATATCATACCCTTGAATCTTGTTTTCGTCAATGACAGAGTGACGATATCCTTTAAATAAAAAATACTTCTTGACTTCAGCATCATCTTGTGCTAATATTCCATTGTTGTGTAAGGCTCGTTGGTCAAGCGGCTAAGACGCCGCCCTCTCAAGGCGGAAACACGAGTTCGATTCTCGTACGAGCTATCATATCAGAAAACCACCGGTTTCCCGGTGGTTTTCTTTTTATTCCTGATATCCGTACATTCTGTCCAGGATCCCGTACAATTTCTGTCCCGGGGGATCCGTCATCCGGATCTCTTCTCCGAATTCCAGTACTCTTCCGTCCCCTGTGGCTTCCGGCCATTCCGGAAGTCCGTCTCCGTTGGGATCGCCGGTTCTGATGAAATTCACAAAATACTGCTTCATGATCTTCATGAGGCTGCGATCGCTTTCATCATAGCGGGAGGATCTCTCCGGAATGTTGCCGTACAGGTAGACCTCTTCCCCGCTGTGGTTTGATGACAGCCGTTTGTTGTCCTTTGTAAAATAATACGAGTAGGACGGAATGCCGCAGGATGCCGCCTGGCGCTGCAGGCAGTAATGCCCGTAGGAGAAAAACTGTACGGTGAAGATCTCTTCCCAGGCCCTTTTCGCGTCGTCATTGATCATAACCGGATACAGATCCAGTACTTCCTGATCATAAGGCGCGGTAAAGTTCATTTTCACCCGGCTTTCGAAGCTGTCCGCCGTAGCGCTTCCCAGCATCAGGAAGAGACCGGATTCCTTTCCGTTAAATCCCTGGAACTGAGCCTCTTCATTATGGATCCCCTTCCGATAGGATTCATAGGGCGTCTCTGTGAGTGCATACCCGTCCACCGTGATATGATGATGGACGTCAAGTTCGGGAGCGATCTTTTCCGCAGGAAGAGCACGGAGTTCCTCAACGTTTAAGGCATTCAGGCGTATCTTGGTATCATTTCCCGCAGCCAGGGCTTCCTTCATCGTACGGAAGGAATGCGCCGGCTCCGGCGCTGTCACAGTGGAACTTTCTGCGACGGCTCTCCGGAACAGGCCTTTTGCCAGAGGCGAAGTGCAAAGAGCCGTCACACAGCAAGCTCCCGCGGATTCCCCCGCAAGCGTCACGTTCTCCGGATCACCTCCGAAGGCGGAAATATGGTCCCGCACCCACTGAAGCGCCATGATCTGATCCAGCAGTCCATAGTTTCCTGTGGTTTTGTTCGGGGATTCCTCTGCCAGAGCCTCGTCCGCGAAGAATCCGAAAATTCCCAGCCGGTATCCGAAATTAACGACGATCACTCCGTCTCTTGCCAGGCCTTCGCCGCTGTAATCCTCATACCAGCACTGCCCGGTCTGAAGCGACCCGCCATGAACGTAGACCAGTACCGGAAGGTCTTTTTCCTCTCCCGCAGGCTTCCAGATATTCAGATACAGCGAGTCTTCACTGGCCGGAGCCCTGTAGTTGTCATGAAGCGAGATATGATAGTCATGGTAGGCGATGATCCTGGCTAATGAATCATAGATCGGCAGACCTACGGTCTGCATGGACATCGGCGCGAAATGATCCGCCTGAAGCACCCCTTCCCAGGGATCCGCGGGCTGCGGCTCCTTCCACCGAAGCTCCCCCACCGGCGGCTTCGCGTAGGGTATGCCGGCATACACTTCCACCTTACCGTCCTCTGTCAGAACTCCCCGGACGTCTCCTTCGGCCAGATGCCGTACGTCCGTGACGCCCGCGCTTTTTCCGGACACTGCCGGCACAGCTTTTACCGGCGGCCAGGAAATGATCAGGATCAGCGCGAATACCAGGATCAGCGTGATCCAGCTGAGGAAACGCGCGATGACCCGGGCCTTTTTCAGATACTTTTTATATAGAAATACAAATGCTCCCGCGGCAGCCGCGGCCAGGAACCATCCGGCCAGCGTATGCTTTCCCAGTTCCAGCACGGCCGCCATGATCAGCAGCAAAACACCAAGAAGAATGTACAATTCAGGATTTCCTCCCTTAATTGATCCTATTTTCACATTACCGGATCAGCGCAATGGCTTCCCGCACGGTTTTCACAAATACGCAGGATCCCAGAAGGGATCTGTCGATATTCTTCCTGCAGGCTTCCGGTAGGATACACCGGGTATATCCCAGCTTGACAGCTTCCCTGACCCGGATCCCCGGCTGCGCTACTCCACGGATCTCGCCGGCAAGACCCACCTCGCCGAATACGATCACCTGGTCAGATACCGGTACGTCTTTATAGCCGGAGGCCAGGGCCATGACGATGGCCAGATCGATCCCGGGCTCACTGACCCGCATGCCGCCTGTGATATTCACGTAGGCGTCATATTCATAAAGAGGCAGCCCCGCCCGTTTTTCGATCACGGCGATCAGCAGATTCACCCGGTTGTAGTCGATCCCAACGCTGGTCCTCCGGGGCAGGCCGAAATTCGTTTTGGAGACCAGCGCCTGGATCTCCAGAAGAAGGGGGCGCGTCCCCTCCATGACGCAGGTCACGACGGATCCGGAGGCCTGTTCCGGCCGTCCGCTCAGCATATAATCGGACGGATTCAGGACTTCCTTCAGGCCTTCCCCGGTCATTTCGAAAACGCCCACCTCATTGGTGGCGCCGAAACGGTTCTTTACCGCCCGGATCAGCCGGTAGTCCATGGAGCGGTCGCCTTCGAAATACAGCACCGTATCCACCATATGCTCCAGGACCCGGGGACCCGCAACGGTACCCTCCTTGGTCACATGTCCCACCAGGAATACCGTAACGCCGTCCTGCTTCGCGATCTGGAGCAGTGTATTCGTACACTCACGGACCTGGGATACTGAACCCGGCGCGGAAGAAATATCCTCCCGGTACATGGTCTGGATGGAGTCGATGATTGTGACTTCCGGTTTTTCTTCCCGGATCAGTTCTTCAATATCTGACAGATCCGTCTCCGATGCCAGCTTCAGCTCTCCGGAAAACTCGCCCATCCGCACCGCGCGCATTTTTACCTGCTGCAGGCTTTCCTCGCCGGAAATATAAAGCACTTTTGTCCCGTGTTCGGAAAGATAGCGGCATACCTGGAGCAGAATGGTGGATTTCCCGATGCCGGGATCACCTCCAAGGAGCACCAGGGATCCCGGAACGATTCCTCCTCCCAGGACCCGGTCCAGTTCACTCATTCCGGAGGAGATCCTTTTGCTCTCTGAAAGATCGATATCCCTGATCAGTACCGTCCTGGCCTGCCGGAAAGGCCTCTGCTCCCTTTTAACGGAAGATGCCGGCGCAGACTTCCGCACCGGCTCCTCTGTAAACGTATTCCATGCATGGCATCCGGGACACTGCCCCATCCATTTCGCGGACTCGAAGCCGCATTCCCTGCAGAAAAATACGGTCGTGTTTTTTGCCATCAGCGTTTCTCCAATTCGATCAGTACCGGGACCTCCGGGTCCAGGATCACATTCAGGCAGAACTTTCCGCTGATATCCACATCGGTCTCATCCGCAAGCTCGCCATTGATGTATGGCGTATACTCCGCACCGTCTTCCACCGCAAGAACGATCTGGGTGTTGCCCTGTCCGGTCACTTCAAAGGCTTTATAATCGACACCGGAATCATAGCCGAACACGGAAGTGCCCGGAACCGATTCATACTCAAAAAGCCCGTTTTTCTCAAGCTTGGTGATCTCCTGACAGGTCTTTACGTAATAAAGATCTCCGCGATAGTCAAAGTCCGTATACTTTTTCTTTTCGCTCTGGGAAAAATCGCCGAACGAAAGAAGTTCTTCATCACTGCCGCTGATCAATGTGCTGACGGTCTTCATTTTTCCTCCTTTGCCATGCCCTTCGTAAAGGTGATCTGGTCTTTTTCTTTTCCGATCCGGACAATATCTCCGGACTCGAACTCGCCGGAAAGAAGCCTTTCCGCAAGTTCATCCTCTATCAGGTTCTGTACCGCGCGTCTTAACGGCCGCGCACCGAATTTCGGGTCATAACCCTTCTCGATCAAAAGCTGCTTCGCTGACGGAGTGACCTTCAGCGTCAGGTTCATCTGCGTCTTTGCCCTTCTGGAAAGCTCCTTCACCATGATATTGACGATATTCGCCATATCATCCTTGGTCAGAGGATGGAAAACGATGATCTCATCGATCCTGTTCAGGAATTCCGGTTTGAAGGTGCGCCGTACCGCGTCCATCACGTGGTCCTTCATCACGTTGTAATCCCGCTGGTCATCCTGGCGGGAGCTGAACCCCAGCGACTTCGGCGTAATGATATTCTCCGCGCCGCAGTTGGAGGTCATGATGATCACCGTATTTTTGAAATCCACACGCCTGCCCTGGGAATCCGTGATCTGCCCGTCATCCAGGACCTGGAGCAGAATGTTGAAAACGTCCGGATGCGCCTTTTCGATCTCATCAAAAAGGAGCACGGAATACGGGTTCCGCCGGACCTTCTCCGAAAGCTGTCCGCCTTCTTCAAAGCCCACATAACCGGGAGGAGATCCGATGAGCTTGCTGACGGAGTGTTTCTCCATATACTCGCTCATGTCCACCCGGATGATGGACTGTTCCGTGCCGAACATCACTTCCGAAAGCGCTTTGCTCAGCTCTGTTTTACCGACACCTGTAGGTCCGAGGAACAGGAAAGAGCCAATGGGCCGCTTCGGATCCTTCAGTCCCACACGCCCGCGGCGGATCGCCTTACTGATAGCGTTCACCGCTTCATCCTGAGCCACTACTCTTTTATGCAGGAGCTGCTCCATATTCTTCAGCCTTGACGCTTCAGATTCCTGAATGGATTTCACAGGGATCTTGGTCCATCCGGAAACGATGTCCGCAATGTCCTCCCGGGTCACCACCGGACGATGCTCTTCCCGGGCGTCCCGGTCTGCCTTTTCCAGTTTTTCCAGCCGCTTCTCTTTTTTTACCTGCTGCTTCTTTAATTCACCTGCAAGTTCAAAATTCTGCGCGAAAACCGCCTCTTCCTTTTCCTTTTCCAGTGACTCCAGTTCGCCCTTCAGCTTCAGGATATCCTTCGGCTGCACCAGTGCCGCAAGACGGATCTTGCTGCTGGCTTCATCGATCAGGTCGATGGCCTTGTCAGGAAGGAACCGGTCGGAAATATAGCGCTCGGAAAGAGAAACCGCAGCTGCCAGCGCGGCATCCGTGATCTCCACATGATGATGGTCCTCATACGTCTTTCTGAGGCCGCGCATGATCTCCAGGGACTCCTCCTTCGTAGGCTCTTCGATCATGACCGGCTGGAACCTGCGCTCCAGTGCCGCGTCCTTCTCGATATGCTTTCTGTATTCGGAAATGGTGGTCGCGCCGATGATCTGCAGCTCGCCGCGGCTTAACGCCGGTTTGATAATATTCGCCGCATCCAGCGCGCCCTCCGCGCCGCCTGCGCCGATGATGGTATGGATCTCATCGATGAACAGCATGACGGAACGGTCCTCGGAGACTTCCCGGATCACATTTTTGATACGCTCCTCAAATTCTCCGCGGTACTTGGAACCTGCCACCATACCGGACAGATCCAGGCTGACCAGGCGTTTCCCGAGGATCGTCTCCGGCACGTTTCCGGAAACGATACGGAGCGCAAGGCCTTCCGCAATGGCCGTCTTTCCTACGCCCGGTTCGCCGATCAGGCATGGATTATTCTTGGTCCTTCTGGAGAGGATCTGGATCACCCGGGAGATCTCCCGGTCTCTGCCGATGACAGGATCCAGCTTTCCGTCTTTCGCGAGCTTTGTTATATCCCGGCTGTACTCATCCAGTGTGGGGGTAGCTGAATTGGATTTCGGTTTTCCGTCCGGCGTCCGGCCCTGTTCCGGGCCGCCCGCTCTTCCACCGTTCTGGATCAGCGTGACCACGTCCAGATGCAGATGCTCCAGCGACACCCCAAGGGTCGTCAGGATCCGGCATGCGGAACAGTTGGAAAAGGTCAGGATCCCCAGAAGGATATGTTCAGTCCCGATCAGGTTGCTTTTATACAGACGCGCTTTTTCCAAAGACGCGGAAAGGACCCTGTTCGACATCGGCGTATAGTCAAAGCCGGAAAACTCAAGAACAGAGTAATTGGCAAGAAGATATTTTTTGATCAGATCTGTAATGACGTTTGCCTGTATGCCGCTCTCCTTCAGGACTTCGTACGCGATACCTTCACCGCAGTTGATCAGTCCCAGAAGGATGTGCTCGGTCCCCACAGCGGAAGCGCCGAGCTCCTTCGCGGATGCTTTTGCAAGCTCCAGAGATTTCTGGGCCTGCTCTGTAAAACGATTTACCAATGATATACCTCTTTCAGTTCACTTGCGTGCATGATCTCAGTCCGTTTCGCTATGTGTCAGAAAATGTCTCAGATAATCCGCGCGCTTGATTTTGATCGTCTCTTCATCAAAGAGGGTTTTATGATAGACCTGCAGGTTTCCGGGCTGCGAACCGAGCATCAGCTCGTATACGGAAAAATCTCCCGCAGTATGCAGGATCCCCTGGGCAACTCCCAAAAGCAGGTTGGAAAGGTGCAGGACGCCCTCAAAAAAGTCCATCCTGCAGGCATATTTCAAAATACCGTAAGAACGGAGCACCCGGTCGCGGAGCTGCGTCCGGTCCGCGTTCATCCGCATATCCCGCTCCTGTCCCGCCAGCCGGCCGGCCACATTCGTCAGGATATCCATAATGTCCTTCTCCGTGATGCCGAGGCTTCGGTGATTATAGATCACATACAGTCCCATGGACCGCTTTCCCGCGTCCGAGATGGCGTTCCGGATCACTACGCCGTAGCGTCCGATCTCTTCTGTCATCTGTGTAAAATTCTTAGTTCCGGAAAGCAGCGGAAGATGCATCACATAATACGCGCGCATACCGGTTCCCACGTTCGCGATGGTCGAAGTCTTATATCCGAACCTCTCGCTGTAAGAATACGGAATTCCGCGGCCGATCAGTTCATCCACCGGCCGGATCTTTTTATACAGGTCCGAAAGGCGGTTCCCGTATCTGGAATACAGAAGGCGCACATGCTCTGTACAATTCAGCGTCAGGCTGAAGGCCTCGTCACTGCTGGCGCATACGTCGATCCTTTTATCCGCGGCCGCCGCCGCTTTGTTGATCAGCTGCCGTTCCTGCAGCGCCGCCTTCTCCTCCGGAGAAAAACGCTCAAAGGGAAGGCGTTTCACCTTCGAACCAAGAAGCTCGGACATGGCCGGAAGCAGCGGATCGATCCTTTCCCGGATCTCTGTCCTGTCTTCCTCCGACATGGCGTCCGGGAACAGATAATCACTGAAATTTCTGAGAAGTCTGATACGGCTCACCAGGATCACGTCATCAGCACTTTTCCTGCTGTACCACCGTTCATCCATTCTCTTTCTCCCTGAGCGCCCTGATCTCGTCTCTGTATTTCGCGGCCGCTTCGTAATCTTCCTCCCGGACCGCCTCCTGAAGCCGTGCTTCCAGGATCCCAAGTTCTTCTTCCGGACTGATCTCTTCTTCAGAGAACGGATCAGGCGCAGGCATTTCCTCTTCGTTCTTTACCGGCGCCGCGCCATGCTGGGACGTGGTGCCCTGCATACTCAGAAGCGCGGGCGCCAGTACCGGTTCAAAAGCTTCATAACAGTCGCTGCAGCCGAAGACGCCGCTTTTCACGAAATCACTGTACGTTCATCCGCAGGTCGGGCAGACAAGCCCGGCAGCCTTTTCGTTCATCTCCGGACTGTTGTCCTGCGCGTTCTGCATGAACATTTCCGTCAGCAGCTTAAAGATCGCCTGGGACCATTCATTTGTATTGATCTTTTTCTGGCCGGTGACTTCCTGCGCGCATTCACGGCAGTAATGATGAGTTTCAGACACACCATTGATGATCCGTGTGATCTTTACACGCGCGTCACGCTGGCCGCATTTCTCACAAAGCATAAATTACCACTTATTTCTTTTTCGTGAAGTCCACTACTTCAAAATCATCCTCCAGGAGTTCCTGATAGGGAGATTTTGATCTTCCCTTTTTGGTGTAAATGGTCTCCGGCGCCGGATCATCCATTTCCACTTCTTCAGGGATAATGGGATCATCCAGAACGGATCTCTGCGTCCGCCTGGGCCGCGCCTGGCCGGTACCGAAATCCGAAGGCTCGATATAATCCTGCTTCTTCGGTTCCTGAGGAACCGCGTAAGGATCGTCCAGTTCCGAATAGGACTTGTCCAGATCTTCGAACGCGCTTTCATCCAGCATGCCGTTCGCGTCTACAAATTTCTCATTGCTCCTCTGGGCGCGTTTTCTGGCGTTGTTCAGTCCCAGTTCGTCCGGGAACGCATTTTCAAAGCTGATGTCAAAAGGCTCCAGCTCCTCGGCGCTGTCATTCGAATAACTGGAATCATACGTTCTTCTGTACGCGCGGTCCCTGTTTCTCGCGCCGCTTCTTTCTCTGCGCTCCTCATCCATTTCCGCGGCTTCCTGGCGCCTGCTCATCCGGTAGACCGTAAACGCGGCAATGATCAAAAGAAGAAGGATCGCTGCAATAATGATGATCCAGATCAGATTTCTCCGGAAGAAACCGGGACCTTTTTCCGCAGCAGACTCGTCCTCCGTGGAGACCGGGATCGCGGAATTGCCTTCCGTTTCTCCCTGATCCTCGGAAGCGGCATGCTCCTTCTTGTACTCCGTCCAGGGAGTCAGGGTAATGCCGTCCGTATTTTCGTACGCGTAGAAACCGCTGGAACCATTGGACTTCAGAAGATACAGTACCGTAGCTTCCGTTCCGTCCGGGTTCTTTACAGTCCATGCGGGAACGCGAAGCGGATTCGACAACGTGCCGAGATTCACTTCGGTACGTCCGAGCAGGTCATCGCCCAGTTCTTCCTTATCTTCGGGAACAGACGCGATAAAGCTGTTGCCTTCCGCGTCAGAAAGAGGGACATAGGGGAACATCGTATCACGTTCCCGGTCGTATAGATAATAGCCGCCGTTGCCGTTATTATCCGCGTAATACAGATAGGTGCCGTATACCGTGCTGTAGAATGCCTCCACCGGTTTCTCAAACGTGGAAGTATCATTCGCGGCCACAAAGTTCTTCGGAACAGAGACGCCGCTGAGCCGCTTATAGACTTTATATCCGTCTACGTCGATCGTATCGCCGTCTTCATCCGCGTCTTCACTTTCAGCGGCATCCGTATCCTCGTCAGATTCAGTCTCCGTATCTTCGGTTTCCGGCTCTGTATACTTGAATACGTACAGCGTCACCTGAGAACCAAGGTCCGCTTCCGTACCCGCGGCCGGATCCTGGCGGCTGACTTTTCCGTTCTGATCTTCATCATCCGTTTCCATTTCAACAACAGCAACGGCGAATCCGGCGCCTTCCGCGGCAGCCTTCGCCTCCTCCAGCGTTTTCCCGGTTACGTCCGGCACCGGCGCTCTCTTAGGCACATATCTTCCGAGGAACGCTGTGACCTGGGTACCTACGGGAAGTCCTGCCGTACCAATGGCAGGTTCCGTCCGGATCACCAGACCATTCAGCGCGGGATTATCCGTATCCTCATACGCGATCACACAGACAAATCCGTTCTCCGTAAGAGACTGCTGCACCGCCTGCTCCGTCATATTCTGGACTCCTGGGACCGTAACTGTAGGCGGTTCCGGCTCTGTCTGGGGTTCCGGGTCCGTCTGGGGCTCCGGATCTGTCTGGGGTTCCGGATCCGTCTGCGGCTCCGCCGGAGTATATACGCCGATATACAGGGTGACTAAAGACCAGCGTGGAATGGCATTTCCGGCCGGAGGATCTGTTGCCACGACCTTTCCGTCAAGTTCCGGGTTATCCGTAGGCATATCCGGAGTATTTCCGGCTACCAGCTCAACGCCGTCAATGGCTGCGGCGGCTTCTTCCTTCTGCATACCGATGACATTCGGGACCACGACGAGATCCGTTTCATCTTCCGCGTATGAACGCGCGCTGAAAAGGCTGAACACGGACACAAATAACAGTACCGCAAGCAGCAGGCTGAGCTTTCTTCTGATCTGTGATGATTTCATATTCCCATCCCCATTCTGATATAATTTCAAGGCCGGACCATACCGCCATGGTCCGAAAAGAGGCACTGCAGAGATCTCTGCAGATACTTACAGCTTTAATCAATTTATTATACTCTCTGCGTTTTTTTAAGTCAAGGGCAAGTACCCCGTTCACAGAAGATTCAAAGAATCCTTTTATGATCAGAAAAGTACAGCCGCGGTCCGGGATCCCGGCCGCGGCTTCTGCATTTTATTTGTTTGTGACCAGCTTGTGAGCTGCCAGACAGAGAAGCATGGTGATCAGCATATCGGGTATGGTATTTCCGATGATGATGTCCACGTTCATCAGCAGCCGGTACGCGATAAAGCCCAGAAGCCAGATGATCAGATTCTGATACGAGAACGCGCTCCGGCATTCTTCTTTTTTCAGAATAAAGTAATCTGTGATCTGCACCGCGATCATCGGCGCGAATACCGAGCCGATCAGATACAGGAAATCCGTGATGTCATCCATCGGGAACAGGATGGCCGCCAGGGTGCCTGCGGCTGCCGCGGCCACAGCGATCCATTTTCCGGAAAGCTTCTTCCATATGGATTCGCTGGAGATCCCTGCGGACCAGGCGTCCAGGAACGTGGTCGTCACAGTAGACAGCACGATGATCAGAAGTCCCGCGATACCGAGTCCGGCTTTCAGGATGATCTGGGAAATGCCGCTCTCTCCCGCAAGTAAAGACGCGCCCATACCGATGACGTACATCCAGCAGCTGACCAGGCCGTAAACCAGAGCGCTCACCCAGGATGCTTTCTTTGGTTTCTCCGCGCTTCGGGTATAGTCGCTGATCAGCGGGAGCCAGGACAGGGGCATGGCTACAGACAATTCCACAGCGGCGCCGAAGCTTAAGCCTTCGCTGCCTTCCGCCCGGGAAGGAGCTCCCTGAAAGATCTTCACACACAGGATCACAGTGAGGATAAATAACGCGGTCATCGCCACCGTATTCAGTTTTCCCAGATTCTGGATTCCGATCAGGATCCACAGGATGATCAGCCCGCCGATCACCAGGCACCAGACCCAGCGGCCGGCGGAAAGCACACCGTCTGCTGCCAGCGCGCCGTCATAGATCATGATCGCCGTCCAGCCCACCAGCTGCAGCACATTCAGCGCCGCGAAAAATCTGGCGCCATGCCGGCCGAAGCTCATCTTCACGGTTTCCATCGCGCTTTTTTCTGTCTGCCCGCCGATGAGTCCCGCAAGATATAAAAGGAAACAGCCGATGATATGCCCGGTGACGATCGCCAGGATCCCTTTTCCGAAGCCCAGCGGGGCGAAATAAGTGCCTGTCAGGATCTCCGCAAGGGATACCCCGGCGCCGAACCAGATGAGTCCGTTACTGAAAACTGAAGTTTTTTTCTCTTCCATCTTACCGCGCCTCCTCAGCGAATACGCCGGTCAGCGCGAAATTATGAGCCATAGGCCCGCTTCCTTCGCCCAGGTCCAGCATCGCGCTGAGCGCTCCGGAAATATAAGCCTTCGCCCTTTCCACGGCTTCGTCCATCGCAAATCCCTTGGCAAGGTTGGACGCTATTGCGCTGGATAGCGTGCAGCCGGTGCCGTGGGTATTGGGATTGTCGATCCGTTTCCCGCAAAACCATTTGTGTTCTCCTCTGAACCACAGAAGATCATTGGCGTCATTCACCGCATGGCCGCCCTTCAGAAGCACCGCGCTTCCGAATCTTTCGCCGATGAACTCTGCCGCCTCTTCCATTTCCTCCACGGTCCTGATCTTCCTCCCGGAAAGCACCTCTGCTTCCGGAATATTCGGTGTCAGAAGATCCGCAAGCGGGAACAGTTCCCCGGCCAGGGTCTCTATGGCGTCTTCATTGATCAGGCGCGCGCCGCTGGTGGCAACCATGACCGGGTCCACAACGATCTTCTCCGCATGGTAAAACCGGAGCCGTTCCGCGATGGCGGTCACCAGAGGCGACGCGGAAACCATGCCGATCTTTACGGCGTCCGGTCTCAGATCCGTAAAAATACTGTCGATCTGTTTTTTCAGAAACTCGGGTGTGACCTCAAAGATCCCCTGGACGCCGGTCGTGTTCTGGGCTGTCAGCGCGGTAATTGCGCTCATGGCGAATACGCCATTCATTGTCATTGTCTTGATATCAGCCTGAATGCCGGCGCCTCCGCCGGAATCGCTTCCGGCGATCGTCAATACCTTCTTCATTTTGCTTCCTCCTCAAAGCGCAATGTAATGGATTGATTTTCTATAGCGGCAGAAAGTGGTGCCCCCGGCCTGCCGCTTCGGATGTCTTCATCCGTTCCTGACGCTTCAGGTCACACCTGAAGCTCATTCCTTACGATCTCTCTCAGCTCTTTTGCCGCGCGTTCAACGTCTTCTGCGGCAAAGACCGCGCTCACTACAGATACACCGGCAATGCCGCTTCCCTTAAGCCTTGAGATATTGTCTTTTGTGATCCCGCCGATGGCCACTACAGGAATGGAAACTGCCCGGCAGATGGCCTTCAGGGTGTCATAGCTGACGTTATCCGCGTCCAGCTTCGTGCTGGTGGAAAACACCGCGCCCACGCCCAGATAATCCGCGCCGTCCTGCTCCGCTTTCACAGCCTGCTCCACATTTACCGCGGAGACTCCCATGACGCGGTCCGGACCGATCATTTCCCGGACCTTTGCTGCCGGAAGGTCGTGCTGGCCGATGTGAACACCGGCAGCGCCGCTTTTCACCGCGATATCCACCCGGTCATTGATGATCAGCGGTACTCCGTACTTTTCGCACAGATTGAGCATTTCACAGGCTTCCTTTAAGAACGCCTCATCGTCCAGTTCCTTTTCCCTGAGCTGGATCAGCGTAGCGCCGCCCTTCAGCGCTTCTTCCACCTGTTCATATAAAGTCCGGCCCTTCAGCCAGGAACGGTCTGTGACCGCGTACAGCGGCATCAGGTCTTTACAGAAGTTCATATTTCGCTCCGTTCTCCAGCTGCTCCGCTGTCAGATTATAGATCGCGTCAATGATATAGTTCCTGTAGCTGCTGTTGCCGTCCAGTTCAGATAAACGGCCATGGGCGATCTCGCCCGCAAGCCCCATGGCAATGACCGCGGTACAGACGGCTTCAAAGGGCCTGTCCTGATTGGCAGTGACAAAAGCCGTGGCCATGGCGGAAAGCATGCAGCCGGTACCTGTGATACGGCTCATCATCGGATGGCCATTGGAGATCAGGCATACCCGCGTGCCGTCCGTGATCACATCTGTGGCGCCGGTAATGGCGATCACAGCGCCGGTCTTCAGAGAAAAAGCTTTTGCGAAGGCGGTCACACTGTCCAGGTTTTCCGCGTTCACCTGGTCCGCGGCGTCAGCATCCACTCCTTTCGTGGTGGTGCTGCCCTGGGCCAGAGCTTTAATTTCAGAAATATTCCCGCGGATCACTGCAAAACGGACTTCCTTAAGAAGTCGCTCCGCCGTCTCCGTACGGAGCCGGGACGCGCCTGCTCCCACCGGGTCCAGAAGTACCGGATGGCCCAGCTCGTTTGAACGTTTGCCGGCCAGCATCATGGCCGAGATCGTGTTCTTATTCAGCGTGCCGATATTTATGTTCAGGCCTCCGCAGATGCTGGTGATATCTTCCACGTCAGCCACGTCATCCGACATGATGGGGGATCCGCCGCAGGCCAGAAGGATATTCGCGCAGTCATTCACTGTCACGTAATTCGTGATATTATGCACCAGGGGTGTATTCCGGCGCACGTTGTCCAAAATGCTTCTTACATCGATCATATGTGTTCTCCTTTTTCTAATCTGGATCGCATGACCATCAGGATCCCGCGCTTCACGGTGATCTCCGCGAAGTCACGAGTCCAGCGGTTGCTGACCCCCAGGGGAAACGCGTTCGTCAGAGCCGCATCCTCGCACTCATAGGCAGTACCGCGGATCGTAACGCCCAGGCACTCATCCGTCAGTGAAAATACCGAAAGCGACCAGCCGTCCCTTCTTTCGATGAGCCTGGCCTGGTCCGTAAAGATCTCCGCTTCCGTATTTTTCCCGAGAAGGACGCAGTCGGCGCCGCGTGCCGCCAGAAACGCTCCTGTCTGAATATTCGCGAATGTGTGGTCCATCCGCCCGCCGAAGGCGCAGCAGATCACGATATGCCGGTATCCCAGCGTCAGCGCCCGGCGGGCCGCCAGCATCGTATCCGTGTCATCCTTTTCAGAGGGCACCTGAAGTACCGGAACATAACTCTCCGGAACAGGCGCGGAATCAAAATCACCCACCACAAGATCCGGTTTCAGACGAAGTTTTTCCGCGTACTGCCATCCCCTGTCACAGGCGATGATATGGTGAGGGTCCCGGTACCTGTCCGGTATCTCTTCAAATTCGCCGCCGGAAATGATCAGACAGAATTGATCCATGTATATCGCTCCTGAAACAAAAAAGGACTACCCAAAAAACAGGGTAATCCCAACAATACATCGATATCCTCTCCCTCCGCCGGCATTATCCGGATCAGGTAAAGGGTCGAAGCTGAATGCTTCCTCTCAGCCTGCCACACAAGCTCCCCTGTTTGCTCTACTATACATCAACCGCGGATAAAATGCAAGAATGAAAAAAGGGCGCCGCGCAATCGCGCGGCGCCCCGGATCTGTTCATCCAGAGGATCCAGATGTTACAGCTGCTGGACAAACTCGTCCGCAGCCTTTTCAGCGGCTTCCGTGAAAGCTTCCGCAGCGTCTTCCGCAGCTTCGCAGACGTCCTTCACTTCTTCCTTTGCTTCTTCACAGCAGCACTCCGCAGCTTTCTCAGCTTCTTCACAGCACTCTTCAACAGCTTCTTCTGCGCAGCAGGCTTCTTCACCGTTCATGCGGTTCTTTACCTGCTCTTCAATGCCGCTGATCTTTTCCAGAACGCCTTCATAAGCATTCTTCGCGGATTCCTTGATCTTTTCAATGGTGTCATTGATATCAGGATTAGCCTTGCCTTCCTCGTACTTTCCCGCTACGGCTTCCTTGGTTGTTTCAAAAGCCTTGGAGACCTTTTCCTTGGTCGCATCGATCGAATCACCGTAGTTCTCTCTGACATTGTCATAGATGGTCTTCGCGGAATCCTTCGCTACACCGTATGCCTTCAGGCTGCCTTTTTTCAGAGCCTCAAAGGTTTCAGCTGCAGCTTTCTTCGCAGCGTCCGTATCCAGCTTTGAATACGTGCGCTCTACGTTCTCTGCTTCTTCTCCTTCAGCTGCTTCCTCAGGAGCACCGGGTGCCAGCTCCTTGTATTTTTTCGTAAAAGTATATGCTGTCCCTGCCAGTGCGCCGATGATCGAGCTTCCAAATAAGAACTTTAATAATGCCATTTTTTTCTCCTTTCGTACTGCCTTGTTCCTCTGCAGTTACCCATATTATAGTTCATCCTTCCGCAGATGAAAAGCGGTTGGGAACAAAAATATATGAACTTTTCGTGTTCATGTGTCCAAAATAACAGGATCCAAACCGCACAGACGGCGGAATAAACGGAGAAACCGCTGATTATTCCGGCAGCTGGCTGGTGCAGTGCGGGCACCGGGTCGCGTCGATCGGGATCTCGGACTGGCAGAAGGGGCACTTCTTCGTAGTAGGCGCAGCTTCCTCTTCCTTCTTCATTGAACGTGCTTTGTTGATGGCCTTCACGATCATGAAAATAACGAGCGCCATGATCACGAAGTTGATCAGGGACGAAATGAACGCGCCGATATTGATGGTGGCCTGTGTACCGTCTTCCAGAACGGCGCCTACGGGGATCTTCCAGAGATTCTCAAGATCTACCCCGCCGGTCACGAGCGCAATGATCGGGTTGAACAGGTTCGTCACAAGACTGTTCACCACAGCGGTGAAAGCGGCACCGATGATCATGCCTACGGCAAGGTCTACCATGCTGCCCTTCAGCGCAAACTCCTTGAACTCCTTCATAAACTTTTTCATACTACCCTTCTTTCTCCGCTGTAAGCGGCTTGTTTTTTATAATATCAGGCGCTCCTGTCACGCCCTTTATTCCATAATGATACCGTTCGTCTTCGTCACCGCCCGCTCAATGGCATCCCTGGAATTCTTCCACGGCGCGTCCTTATAGCGGTAATCGAACTTGTCGGTAAACCAGTCCAGGTCGTCCGCCAGACGCTGGAGGTTTTCCGTATACAGATCCAGCGTGGTCTGATAGAAGGTGTTCAGCATATCCTGCGAAAGGATCTCCTGCCCCTTGTCGATCAGCATGCCCATATGCTCCTGGCAGAAGCCCTTGCAGCTTTCGTATTTCTTTCTGAATTCCGGATCCTTTTTGTAAAGATGAAGGACCGTATCGATATAACGGCCGAAGGTGTTTTTGATCCTGCTGCAGATATAGCAGCTTTCTGTCTGTTTTTCACACCATACGGCAAGGTCGCTCCGTTCCGGTTTTTTCAGAAGCGTTTTCGGCTTGATCTGTTTTCCCTTGAAAGAAAGCGCCTGCTTCTTCTGTTCATCCAGATGAGTCTTCAGGATCAGCGCGAGCCCCAGCCGGTTCTTCTGGACCGCCAGCATCCGCATATGCGGTTTGCAGAAGCCCATTTTGTTTGTATCCATCCGGATATCATCCTCCATGTAGGAGGGACCCATCATAAAATCGATGGAATCATTTTCCAGCTTTGTAAACATCGCGCATACCGGGCACTCCGCGCCGGAATCAAACGCTTCATTTACCGGTATCGTATACAGTTTCTCGGCCATGGCTGCCCCCTTTCCTGATCCCCCGGATCTTAATTCAGCTTAAAGCTGCTCTTCAGCGACACTACGCGGTTGTAGACCGGCGCGCCTTCTTTCGAATCCTTCGGATCCACGGAGAAGTAACCGTTCCGCACGAACTGGAAGCTTTCATAAGGCTTGGCCTCCATCAGAAGCGGCTCCACCTTCGCATGCGGAACGACCGTAAGAGAATTCGGATTCAGGTTCAGGCTGCCGTCTTCATTATAGCGTCCGTCTTCATTAACGATGTTCTCATACAGCCGGACGACGCAGTCGCCGGCGGTGGGCGCGTTGACCCAGTGGATGGTGCCCTTCACCTTCCTGCCGTCCGGAGAGTCTCCGCCCCGGGTCTCGGGATCATACGTCGCATGGATCGCGGTAATATTGCCCTCCGCGTCTTTGTCCACACCCGTGCAGGTCACAAAATAAGCATTCATGAGACGCACTTCATTGCCCGGGAACATGCGGAAGTACTTTTTGGGCGGCACCTCCATGAAGTCCTCCGCCTCAATGTACAGTTCTCTTGAGAAGGGGATCTCGCGGGAACCCAGTTCCGGATTTTCCGTATTATTGACCACCGGAAGCATTTCTGTCTGCCCTTCCGGATAATTATCGATGATCAGCTTCACAGGATGAAGCACCGCCATGACTCTGGACCGCTTCAGTTTCAGGTCCTCACGGATGCAGTACTCCAAAAGCGCGTAGTCCACGGAGGAATTTGCCTTGGAAACGCCCGTAAGCTCCATGAACAGGCGGATGGAATCCGGCGTATAGCCCCTGCGCCTGAGCGCAGCCACAGTTACGAGCCGGGGATCATCCCAGCCGTCCACGATACCGTCTTCCACCAGCTTTTTGATGTAGCGCTTGCCGGTGATCACGTTCGTCAGGTACATTTTCGCGAACTCGATCTGCCTGGGAGGGTTTTCAAATTCACATTCCCTGACGACCCAGTCATACAGCGGCCGGTGGTCCTCAAACTCCAGGGTGCAGATGGAATGCGTGATGCCTTCCACCGCGTCCTCGATGGGATGCGCGAAATCATACATGGGATAAATGCACCATTTATCCCCGGTATTATGATGCGTGATGCGCGCCACACGGTAAATGACCGGATCACGCATGTTGATATTCGGAGAAGCCATGTCGATCTTCGCGCGGAGCACCCGGGAACCATCCTCGAATTCTCCGTTCTTCATGCCTTCAAAAAGGCGAAGATTCTCTTCCACGGAACGGTTCCTGTAAGGGCTTTCCTTTCCGGGTTCCGTCAGTGTGCCGCGGTATTCGCGGATCTCGTCCGCGGTAAGATCGCAGACAAAAGCCTTGCCTTTTTTGATGAGCTTCACGGCGCATTCGTACATGGTATCAAAATAATCCGACGCGAAGAACAGGCGGTCTTCAAAATCCGCGCCGAGCCAGCGGACGTCCTCCGCGATGGACTGCACGAATTCCGTCTTTTCTTTTGTAGGATTGGTATCATCAAACCGCAGGTTGAACTTGCCGCCGTATTCCTTCGCCAGGCCGTAATTCAAAAGGATGGACTTTGCGTGGCCGATGTGAAGATAGCCGTTCGGTTCCGGAGGGAAACGGGTCATCACATGGTCATAGACGCCCTCCTCCAGGTCCTTGTCAATTGCGATCTCAATAAAATTTCTGGATACTGTACGTTCGTTTTCCATTACCGGTAGCTCCTCAGATATTTTTAAAAAGTTTATACGATTCCTTCTTCTTTGTCAAGACAGAGCAGGCGCGTCAGCGCCAGGACACACACATAGTTTCCGCCTCACACGATCCTTTTAAATCTTTTTTCGATCTCGCTCTTCGTCATCGCGATAAGGGTGGGCCGTCCGTGGGGGCACATATAAGGATTTTCCAGCGTTAGCAGTTCCTTAAGAAGCGCCTCAGCCTCCATTTCCGTAAGCAGCTGGCTTCCCTTGACCGCGGCTTTGCAGGAAGCGGTCGCGATCTTATGAAGGATCATCTCGTGATTCCGTTCACTCACGTCCTGTCCCAGATCCGACAGGACCTCCTGGAAAAAGTCCCTGACGTCCACCCCGTAAAGATCCGCGGGAACCGCGGAGATGGCGTATTCTCTTCCTCCGAAAGCGCTGATCTCATAACCGAATCCGGAAAAGGCATCCATATACCGGTTCAGCACCAGGTCTTCCGACGCGCTCAATGTGACGACCGCCGGAGGAGAGATCATCTGCGAAGACATCTGCCGTTCCCGGTATTCCTTCATTTTACGCTCATACAGCACCTTTTCATGGGCGGCATGCTGATCCATCATATACAGCTTATCTTCCTGTTCGATCAGCCAGTAGGTCCGGAACAGCTGTCCGATGATGCGGCTCTTTTTCAGGCCTTCAGCAGAAAGGAAACGGTCCGCGAAAAGATCTGTCTGTACCGCCGTCCGCGTGCCTTCACGGAGCGGTCCTTCCGGCTTCTTTGCGGAATACGGCCGAGCAGGTTCCGAAAATACCGTTTTTTCCGGTGCTGCAGGAGTTTCATTTACCTGCGGTTCTTCCCTGCGCGTTCCTTTTCTCAGTTCCCGGGGCATAGGCGCCGGGCTTTCCTTCCGGAATTCCGTAGCCGGCGGAGTCTCTGTTTCCTCTTTTCCGGCCATATTTCCCAGGGCCTTTTCCGGTGCTTTTTTCTGATTTTCCTGCTTCAGCCTCTGTTCTTCGAAGGGTTCCGGCGCAGTATACTTCTGTTCCTGTTTTCCTGCTTCCGTTTTCTTATCCGAAACGCCTGCAGGGGTCTCAGGGATCAGTTCCTTCCCTTTCAGTACCTCCGCGGCAGATTTCATAACGATATCAAAGATCCTGGGTTCTTCCCGGAACCTGAGTTCCATTTTTGCCGGATGAACATTTACGTCGAATTCGTCCGAAGGGACCGTAAGATACAGGACCGTAAAAGGATAGCGATGCTGCATCAGATACGGCCTGTACGCTTCCTCCAGCGCCTTCTGGATCAGCGCGGAACGGACGTAACGTCCGTTGACAAAGAAGGACTCAAAGCCCCGGTTTCCCTTCGCGAGCTCCGGTTTTCCGATGAAACCGTCGATCCTGACGCCTTCCTTCTCTGTTTCCACAGGGAGAAGAAGGTTCGCGGTATCCCGTCCGTAGATCGTATACACCAGATCCTTTACTTTTCCGTTTCCGGAACTGGTCAGCCTGACGTTCCCGTTATTGATGAGGCGGATGCTTACGTCCGGCCGGGAAAGCGCCATATGCTCCAGAAGATCCGCAATATAGCTGGCTTCCGTCATCGGCGTTTTCAAAAACTTCCTTCTGGCGGGAGTATTATAAAAAAGATCATGCACCAGGAAGGTGGAGCCGTCCGGCGCGCCGATCTCCGAAATGGAGATCTGGTCCCCTCCGTGGATCTCGTAATCCGTGGCGGTCAGATCCCCGGGCCGTTTCGTGATCAGTTCCAGCCGGGAAACGGCGGCAATGGAGGAAAGCGCTTCACCTCGGAAACCCAGGCTCCCGATATTCACGAGATCCGACGCGTCCCGGATCTTGCTGGTGGCGTGCCTTAAAAACGCGGTGGGCACCTCTTCCTTCGCGATGCCCGAGCCGTTATCCGTCACACGGATCAGATCGATGCCGCCGTTGCGGATCTCCACGGTCACCGAAGTCGCGCCGGCATCCATGGCATTTTCCACCAGTTCCTTCACTACGGAACTGGGGCGTTCCACCACCTCGCCCGCGGCGATCTGATCTATGGTCAGTTTGTCCAGTACATGAATCAGTCCCATATTTTCCTCTCGATCCCGGTACGGTAAAAATCTACACCCGGTTCTTCAGACGGCTCTGGATCCGGTACAGCGTATTCATGGCGTCCAGAGGCGTCATATTCGATAATTCCAGTTCTTCGATCTCCTTCAAAACGTCGTCCTCCCGGACCGTATCGAACAGCGTCAGCTGGTTCTGGTCCACGGTATCCGGCCGTTCCACCCGTTTTTTGGACTGCATCGCATTTCCTGCGTAGGAAGCGATCTCCTTCGCCCGGCTCGCGATGTCTGTATCCACCAGTTCTTCCACCAGTTCCTTCGCCCGTTCCAGAACCGGTTTCGGAACACCGGCCAGCGCCGCCACCTGGATCCCGTAGGACCGGTCCGCACCGCCTTTCACGATCCTTCTCAGGAAGACCACGGAATCATCCTGCTCCTTCACGGAAACGCAGTAATTCTGCACAC
>CADCQD010000067.1 GCA_902803485.1 uncultured Eubacteriales bacterium
CCGCACCATGATGTGGCTCGGCCGCATGAATTTCCCGGCGGATGATGAGGAACTGACGAAATCAGCAGTTCTGATCACCTATGCTCTAAAGGAAGCCTATGCGGATCTCTGGGAGACGATCTATGATACGACTTCTTATTTCGCCGGTACCAGCGATGATCCCGGTTATTATGAGTATGATGAACTTCTTACCGGAATTCTTGGGGAGGATTATGAGGCAGAGGACTTCATGAACGAAGAAGTCCTTGCGGATATTATGGACGAAGCGGCTCAGCTGGATCCTCCGATGATCGCTTCTTCATACAACGCGGAAGAAGGCGTGCAGCGGAATATCTGTTTCCGTTTTATGGGTCAGCGGTTCACGCTTGACGCGGCAGTCATGCAGATGCTGATCGCGTCGGATGTGCCGGGACGCGGACTTCCGGATACCCTGGATTTTCTGGCAGCGCTGGATTCTGATGAAGCGGAGAAGATCCTGAAGGCACAGGGGACGATAGATCAGTATCCCGAATACAAAAAACAGCTGGATAAAGCGGAAGACTATGTGGATGACCTGCCGGCGGATTTCTGGGGCAGCAACCTTTATTCAGGCTGGCTCTACACTCTGGCTCCTGTACTGGAGGACAAGGAAGAAGGGTATCCCGTTTTTATGCAGTCCAGGGAATGGGCGCGGAAGGATCTGGAGACCTACGCGGCAAGCTACGCGGAACTGAAGCATGATACCGTTCTGTATTCCAAGCAGGCGATGGCGGAAGGATCAGGAGATCTTCCGAAGGAACGGGATGACCGCGGCTATGTGGAACCGGAGTACCGGGTATACAAACGTCTGAAGGAACTGGCAGGCAGCATGAAAGAGGATCTGGCGGCAGACGGCCTGATCGATGAAAGCGGAATGGAAAGCCTGACGAGGCTTCATGATCTGGCGGAACAGCTGGAGCTGATTTCCAGAAAAGAGCTTCTGGAGGAGCCGCTCACGGATGAGGATTATGAACTGATCAAATATTATGGGGAATCGCTGCGTGAATTCTGGCGGGATGTAGCGGCTGTTCTGTATGCGGATGATCCGTATGTACGTCCGAATGATTTCCCGGCATCTGTGATCGCGGATATCGCAACGGATGCGGAGCTCGGTATGGCGCTGGAAGTAGGTACCGGAAATCCGAACTGCATTTACGTGGTGGTACCGGTGGACGGCACGCTTCGGATCGCTTGCGGCGCGGTATACTCGTTCTATCAGTTCCCCTGGCCATCATCAGACAGATTAACAGACAGCAAGTGGCGCCAGATACAGGGATATCAGCAGGGTGAAGACGGCTGGTATCATAATGATCAGGCTGTAGCGAGACCCAACTGGACACGGAGCTACCGGCTGGAGGAACCGGATGAAGGCGCATTCCCTTACCTTGAGGAAGCAGAGGCAGGGGAAACGGATGTAAAAGAAGAAGATCCGGAAACAGAACCCGAAGAAAAACCGGAAGAAGAACCCGAAGAAGAACCCGAAGAAAAACCGGAAGAAGAGCCGGAGAATGGAGGGGAACCTTCCGGTGATTATGATTACAGCGCGCTGACTTACGCGGGAGCTTATTCCGGAAGCAATGGTTATGAGATCCGTTTTTCGGCCTATACAATGGTGAATGAGAATGAACCCGGAGTGAAGATCGGAAACGCGGAGATCATTCATGACGGGAAGTCTGAATTCGCTCTGGTACGGGTCTTTGATTATGACCCGGATGAATGGGACTATACGGCAGTTTATGCGGTGGAACTGGAGGATCTTGACGCTTATTTCGGATTCTATGAACGAAGAGGAAAGATCATGCTGGATTATTTCAGCGATGAGGAAGATTTTGATCTGCTGGAAATGACAGAGCATTATGAATCGTAACGGAGAAGACAATGACAGGAAAGCTTGTAAAGATCCTGCCGGTCCTTCTTTTCGCGGTAATGATCTCGGGGGCGGCTCTTCATATAAGAGCCGCCTCCATTATTCCGCAGGAAGAAACAGGCGGTGAGGATCAGGCAGAACATGGAGGGTATTCTGAACTTCCGGACTGGATCGGATGGAAAGAACGGGAGATCCGCAGCGTCTTTTCCTGGGAGGATCCATCCCGGCCGGCAGGTCCGGATGAACCATGTCTGGTGCGTCTTTCAGACAGACGGGTGATCGTGGAAAGCTCGGAGAGGATCCTGTTTGAGACACCGGATTCCCTGTATGTGCAGGATGTGCTGGTGACAGACGCTGACCGGGACGGGCAGCGGGAACTGGCTCTTCTTTGCTGGCGGCGCGGTCATTATGACCGGGCGCATCCCTTCTGGATCCGCAGGCCGGTCCGCCTGTTTCGTCAGCAGATCTTTATTTACGACTGGAAAGATGGTGAATTCAGTCCCCGCTGGATGGCTTCTGACATTTTGATCGACGTGTATGACTGGCAGGCGGACACCATGAATATCTTCCATCTGACGGAACCGGACGGAAAGACTTCCCGCTGGTGCTGGAATCACTGGGGCCTGGAACGTCTGGATGAAAGCCTGAATTCTAACCGTCTGACCTTCGCGGCAGTGGGTGACGACCTGATCCACATCGAGCTGATAGGGGAGGCAAAGCAGCAGGGCGGCTATGATTTTATGTATGACGGGATCCGGGACCGGATCCGGTATGCGGATCTTGCCATGATCAATCAGGAAACACCATTTGTGACCGAGCTTTCCAGAGTCTCGGGATATCCGCAGTTCGGGACGCCTTACACGGTGGGAAACGCGCTCCGGGACGCAGGCTTCGACGTGGCATCCTGCGCCACGAATCATGCCCTGGATCAGGGGCTCCATGGGGTACAGGCGACATCTTCCTTTTTTGAAGAAAATGATATCCTTCATCCCGGGATGCAGACCGTGGACGAAAAAGCATATGTTCCTTATCAGATCCTGCAGAAACACGGGATCCGGATCGCATTTCTTGGGTATACCGAGATCACGAACGGGTATCCGGAGCCGGTGGGTTATCCGTATGCGGTGCATCTCTTTAATGATGAAGCCCGGGTGCGCTCGGATCTTCAGGCAGCCCGGGAAGAGGCGGACCTGGTAATTGTATTTGCTCATTGGGGAACGGAATATACCTTCGAACCGGACAGCTTTCAGAAATACTGGTGCGACGTATTTCTCTCAGAGGGAGTGGACGTAGTTATCGGGACCCATCCGCATGTTCTTCAGCCCTTCGGGCTCCGCAAGCGCGCGGACGGACATGAGATGCTGGTATATTATTCACTGGGCAATTTCATTTCCGCGCAGTGCGACCCTGCCCGGGACCTGGGAGGCCTGGCGGAGTTTACTGTCGTAAAGGACGCGCATGGTGTGCGTTTTGAATCATATGCCCTGGAACCTCTGGTTACACATATCGAACCGGGGAACTGGACGACGTATCTGCTCTCGGATTATTCGGATGAGCTTGCGTCGCGTCACGCACTGAAGGGGATGTCCGTCTCTTATTTCCGTGAACTGTTTGCCCGGGCGACTGCATCCGGCGGCCTGTTTCAGTGAACGGCATCCGGCATCATATCACTAAAAACGGCGTTGGCTCTTTATACATACAAAATGCACAATGACATTGACGGATTACAAGAGTTTTTATATAATGTGATGATATAAGGGGATAGAGGCCTTCAGCCTCTGTCCATATGCTGATTACCGGGATGTAAGCGGGAAAACCGCAGCTTGATCATATGATCCGGAGGGATGGATATGAGTAAAATGAGCCGTATCATGGTAAAGGGAAAACCGTTTTTGAGTCTGGGCGGACAGTCGCATAATTCGTCCAGTTATGTTTTGGATAAAATGGGTCCGACCTGGCAGAGCATCCATGCCATTGGCGGAAATACACTGGCAACTCCGGTGCCCTGGGATGCATTTGAACCGGAAGAGGGTATATTTGACCGGAAATTTGTAACGGACCTGATCGATGAAGCACGGAGGCAGAAGCTGAAGCTCTCCTTCCTGTGGTTCGCGACATGGAAGAACGGTACCATGCAGTACTGTCCGGCCTGGGTAAAACGCGATACGGAGCGTTTTACGCGCTGTATGCAGAAAGACGGAACCATGATCCATCAGCTGTCCGCGCATCAGCGGGCCAGTCTGGAAGCAGATAAAAAAGCGTTTTGCGAACTGATCCGCCTGATCCGGGAATATGACGGTGAAGAGCAGACGGTGATCGCTGTTCAGATCGAGAATGAAGCCGGCATTCAGGGCGGCACCCGGAGAGATTTCGGCCCCCTCGGCCAGGCGGCATATGAAGCCGCGGTCCCGGAAGAACTGATCACATACTGCAAAGAGGATCCGGACTGCATTTTGGCCGGGATATGGAGGGAAAACGGCCGGAAGGAAGGCGCGGACTGGGCAGAGACCTTTGGCTATTACGGAGCGGAAGCGGTGACCACATATGCCATCGCGAAATATATCGATGAGATCTGCGCTGCGGGGAAAGAGATCTATCCGGAGCTCTTTATGTACCTGAACGTCTGGCTTGGCGGCGGCGTCCGCGGTGTGGGACAGAACCTGGCGGGAATCGACTGGCCTTCGGGCTGCGCAACCATCCACAACCTGGATATCTACTACGCGGTACTCCGGCATATCGATACGGTGGCGCCGGATAATTACCAGTCGACGCTGTTCCGCCACAGGGAAGTTGCGGACGCGTATGCGCATCCGGAGAAGGGATTCCCCTTATATGTTCCTGAATCCGCGCCCCGGGGCGTGAATATCGGCCAGATGTTCTATGCTTTCGCGGATAAAAAGGCCATCGGCTACCATATTTTCGGCAGTGAATCCTGTCTTAACGCGGACTTTGAGACGCCGAATGATGCCGGCTGGGAGACTCTTAAGAACTTTACCATGCTGGACAATGTGAAGAGCATCCTGTTTGACTATCAGGATAAAGACAGAGTCCAGGCAGCGGTGCAGGAGGATGGAGAAGCCGGTGTGGTGC
>CADCQD010000068.1 GCA_902803485.1 uncultured Eubacteriales bacterium
AAACAAGGAACTGGAGACGGATGATGCGGGTTCTGTGACCTTTGAAGGATACCGCGGCGCTTACGCGGTTTCGGCAGAGGGACTGAAAGCGGAGCTATGCCTGAAGAAAGGCGCCGGAGAAATGACGGTCGTTTTGAAATAACAGGAAATCAGAATATTTGGAACAGCAGGAATGCTGAGCAATTAGAATAACAGAAAACAATCAGATGATGACACAGGACCACCGTACTATTTTTTATGTCAGAGAAAAAGTGCGGTGGTCCTTTTAAGTGCACATGGCGGCGGACGATTGAATCGTTTGCAGAATGTAAAGCAAGAAGACACTTAGGCCCACGGTCGGGAGATTTGTGATTGGGGAACTTGAGTCAGAGAAATCCGCAACTGAGGAACATGTTGTTGCGGGACCACGACTGGATAAAGCTTACATTAAAAAACAGTCTTCTGATCATTATTCTGTAATAATTGTTCTCTCACTGAAACCATTACATAAATCCATGCATAGAAAAGCTTGTTTTATGTCCTTGGACCGGATGTGTTTTTGCTTGTTACATAAATCTTGAGATTAAGATCTGATTTACTGTAATTTGCATCTCGATAAAAAGCGGGCAGGAGACACATTTGACACAAACATAGGGCATATGTCAAAAGTAATCCACTGCATTACATAAACAAACTTTATTATCTGCATTTTGATGTAATCTGTCCGATCAGCTCAACTCCTCTTACATAAATAGTAGAAGTCAGGATAGAACTTATGTAATTGAAAAATGGGCTCGGCCGAATTACATCAAAAAAACCAGCCATTGGCTGGTTTTAATGTAGTCCCGGGAGCCCTGGAGATGCAAGACGACAGTTGGAATGCAGGATAGATGCAAGTTAGATGAATCCGGCCGCACCTCCGCCTCATGCCGCCTGGATCTACCGCGCGGCGATCAGGGGCAGATCATTTCACAAGCTTTAAAAACCGGGGAAGCATTGCCACCTGGATCCGGTCATAAACGCTGCTGCGCTCGCCGTCCAGAGAGAATTCCACGCGCTCCGGATTTTCGATCAGAAGATCCGAGCACTGCTTGAAGGTGATGTATTCTGACGAGTAGTCCTGGCGGACCAGGCCGTTCAGGATGAACGGGAGATCCACCGGATCATCCGGCGCCTGCACTAAAAGCAGTTCAAACAGGCCGTCTTTCAGACTGACAGTGTCATCCGGGAGCGTCAGAACGCCGGCTACGGATGTGGAATTGCACACCGCGCCGAAAAGATAATCGCCCCGGAAGACTTCGCCGTCCGCAGTGATCCGCATGTTGACCGTCTTGTATTTTCCGATGTTGATGATGCCGTCGATGATGTATGCCGCATGGCCGATGACGTTTTTCGCGTACTGCGAGGTGGTGTAGGGCATGTCTGTGAACATCCCGAAGGCGGCTACATAAGTGAAGAATTCATTTCCGAAGCGGCCGATGTCCAGCTCCGTCACTTCACCGAAGGCTGCATGCCTGGCCGCGGCCTGGTTGTTCACCTTGAGCCCGATGGACCGCGCGAAATCATTGGTGGAACCGCAGGGGATGTAGCCCAGCGGTTTACTGATGCCGATAGACGCGAGCCCCGATACGGCCTGGTTCAGCGTTCCATCGCCGCCTGCCACGACGATCCGGTCAAAAGACCGGGCGTACATTTCCGTAAATCTCCGGGTGTCTCCGGAATGCTGTGTAACCATGACGGTACACGTAAAGCCCGCATCCTGGAAAATGGCAATGACTTCTGTTACGGAACGGAGGATCGTCCGCTTGCCGGACACCGGGTTAATGATCAGGAGGAGCCGTTTTCCGGCCCCGTCGTAAATATCCATGACTTTAAGGATTCCTTTCCCGGAGGATGCTGCGTACTGCCCTCCGGCATTGACTTTTTTCTTTATTATCATAGCATTTTCCCGGTCGTTTGGCAACAGGAGAGTACGCAGCGGTAAAAAAGGGAGCGGCTTCCCTTTACTTTTTTTCCTGCTGTATGCTATGATAATTCAAGACAATTTCCTTCAAAAGGAGGCTTTATGTATCATTTTGAACCATTAGCAGCATATTTGGATCATTTATACAGCAATTTCCTGATCCCGGCCTGTGACGTGATGATCGTCCGGGACGGTGAGCCGGTCTTCCGCCATATGGCGGGAACGTCTGACCTTGCCGGAGAGAAGCCGGTTTCCGGCAATGAAATGTACGCCATTTACTCCGCGACGAAGATCTCCACAGTGACCGGAGCGATGCGGCTCATCCAGGAGGGAAAGCTTGGGCTGGATGATCCGGTTTCGAAATATCTTCCGGCCTATGAGACGCTGAGCATCAGGAATCCGGACGGCTCGGTGCGGCCAGCGAAGAACGTTATGACTGTCCGCCATCTGATGTCCATGCAGGGCGGTCTGGATTACGATATGATGCGCGGCGATGTGCAGGAAGTCCTGGAGAGATCCGGCGGAAAGGCCGGCACTGTAGAACTGGCGTCCGCGTTCGCGAAAGGGCCGCTTTTATTTGAGCCTGGCACGCGTTATAAATATTCTCTCTGTCATGACGTGCTGGCGGCAGTGATCGAGACAGCGTCCGGGATGCGGTATTCAGACTATCTGAATGAAGTGATCTTCCGGCCGCTGGGGATGAAGAATACGACCTTCCATCCTACGAAGGAGCAGGAAGCACTGATGTGCCGGCTCTGGAAAAAGAATGACGAGCAGGATCAGCTGCTGGATAACGGCCTGATGCCGGAAAACCGGCTGGGAGAGAACTATGAATCCGGCGGCGGCGGACTGATGAGCACGGTAGAGGATTACATTGAGCTTGCGGCGGCGCTCGCGAATTACGGTACTGCCCGGAACGGATATGAACTGCTGGCTCCCGAAACCGTAGAACTGCTTCGCACGCCGATGCTGGGCGAAGTGCAGCAGATGGATATGATGGCCACCTATCCCTATATGCGCGGCTATACCTACTGCCTGGGCGTCCGGAGGTACATGAACAATGAAGGTTCACCCGCGGCTAAGGGACATTTCGGATGGGATGGTGCCGCAGGCTTCTATGTACTGAGTGATCCGGAAAACAATGTAGCGCTGATCTACGCGCAGAATGTGCTGAATTCCAGAGACACATTCTTCCTGATCCAGGGACAGATCCGGGACCTGGCGTACCTGTGCATGCAGGAATAAGCTGTCGGGTATCAGCGTATACAGGAATGAACTAATGCGTGTCAGCGCATTCGGAAGTAAAGTACGGACGGGAACCCGGTGTCAGACCGGCAATTATTTCGATCCGGATGATGATCCTGAACAGGATCCGTGTTTGTTCAAAGCTGAAAAGCATACTCAAAAAATGAATATCAGGAAGGCTTTATGAAAAAAATCTCATTAAACAATGGACAGATGATCGACGCCATCGGCTTCGGTACATACAAGATCACCGATGAACTGACCTCGGGAAATACCAGGGACATCGTCAGGACGGCGCTCAGGGTCGGTTACCGCTACATTGATACCGCGGCGTTCTATCAGAATGAAGAAGACATTGGGATCGTGCTAAAAGAAAGCGGTATCCCAAGAGAAGAACTGACCATCGCGACCAAGGTCTGGAAAACGGACCTGGGATACGAAAAGACCCGCGCGGCGATCCGTGCGTCTCTTCAGCGGCTTCAGCTGGACTACGCGGATATCTATCTGATCCACTGGCCAAAGGCATCGCCGGAAGATCCGGACTGGCGCGAGAACGTGCAGGGCTCCTGGAAGGCAATGGAAGAAGCCGTCCGGGAAGGCCTGATCCGGATGCCCGGACTCAGCAATTTCCTGCCGCATCATATGATGGCTGTACAGGAAGTGATGGAGATCCGGCCGGTACTGGACCAGCTGGAACTGCATGCAGGGTACATGCAGCAGTACACCGTGGACTACTGCCGCGCACAGGGGATCCTTCCCCAGGCCTGGAGTCCTTTAGGAAGGACACGGCTCTTTGCTCATCCCACAGTCACGGCGCTGGCGGAAAAGTACGGCGTTCCTGTACCGGACCTGCTTCTCAGGTTCCTGCTCCAGCAGGGGATCGGAGTGATCCCGAAGGCCACTACCGAGCCGCATATGAGAAGCAACATGGCGCCGGCCGAATTCACACTCAGTGAAGAAGACCTGTCAGTTCTTCTCACGCTCCCGAGAGCCGGCTGGGCCGGCGAACATCCGGACTTTACAAGGGAAGCTGTGGATTTCAGATTCAGTTTGAACTGATGGATCAATAAACAGAATAAGCTGCCGGCGGCCGGAAAGATAAGGCGCCGGCAGATAGAAAGATAAGGCGGCGGCGGCCGGAAGAATAGGACACGGACAGCCGGAAGACTAGAACCGCCCCCCAGGAGTCAGACCAAAAACATGACTTCCGGGGGGCGGTTCAGTGTTTTTCCCTTTTACAACATGAAAAGTGTGTTTTACAACAATTGCGTTGAGAGCGGAAATTTAATATGATATATTTCCTCTGGCTGATGCAGATAATGACGTAAAAAGTACTTGTAAATGAAAGAGCATGGAATCATCCAATAATGGCTATGCTCTATTCGTACGTTGAAAAACAAGTGATCAAATCGGCATGACCGGTACACCGATCTGGAAGAGATAACGATCATTAAATGCCTCTTCGGGGTCCGACTTCAGCGGGAAATCCGGAAGAATGATCTCAAAACCGACCACACCGATAGGACGGACCTTGAGGGCGGCCATTTCTTTATTAATTTCATCCATACACTGGATCAGATGATCATAATTGTCATCCCATAAGATCTTCAGGACATCTCCTGGAGGGTGCGCAATAATATGTTTGCCCTGAGTATCTGTGACGGGAATGCAGACAGTATACAAAAACGGAATATTTTCTGCATAAGTCCCATGAAACAGGTCCGTGCGGTCTGTATGGATCAGCACAGGCTTACTCAGGTTCAGATGGACACCGTCCGCCACCGCCTCTTCACAGGTTTCACGGGTCAGATCCCGGACATTTGCGTTGGTTCCAATCATTACTCTGCTTTTTTCATAATAAAACTGAACAGGGGTGCTTACCCGGGTAACTTTCATCGAACTGGTGCGTGTAGCCTTGGTCCGCAGAGATTCCAGAACTTCATTAATGGTATCGATCCGTTCCTCCAGCGAAGTGATCAGAGGCGAGTAATCATGCAGATTCTTCTGGAACTCCAGGATCTGCTGCGTACTGAAACCGAAACTTCTCAAAAGCAGGATCTCACGGATCGTTAATATGTCGTCCAGACTGTAATAACGATAACCGGATTCGGGATCTTTATATGCGGGAGTGATCAGCCCATCCTCTTCCAGGCGAAGGATCGTAGCTCTGCTGACGGAACAGGATTTCGCAATCTGGCTGATTTTAAAAAGCGGCGAATTTGCTGTATTCATATAACTTTATCCTCCGAAACCTTCCGAAAAGTACACAAAATGTACGAATTTACGACAAAAAAATTACGAAAATAAATATTGACTTGTTCACCAGTGGACGGGATATAAATATCAGGTCAGGTGTTACGGGCAGCTGATTGGTTTTATATACTCAAAAGCCCAGCCCGTAACAAAAATATTTTACTCTAATCTTCTTTTAAATTCAAGATAAGTAAGAAGAAAAGTTTCTATGATTCCACTGCGTTTCATTGACGGTAACCGGATACTTTCGGTGCGGATGTAATGCTGTGAATATAAAAATCCTTCAGAGGGAGAGGGTAAAAAAAACAGGAGGTTCATGAATGAAGAGATGGAAGAAGCTCGTGTCAATACTTCTTTGTATTGTCATGATCATGTCCTTGGTTCCGTCCGCCAGCGTTCGTGCAGAAGAAGACTTCAGCGAAGTCATTGAAGCTGTAGAAGAAGCTGCTGCGGATGAAGAGGCTGCTGCCGCGGAAGAAGCGGATGAAGAAGCCTCGGAAGAAGTAATCGAAGAAGAGGCACCGGAAGCATCTGCGGAAGACGCGGAACCGGATCCTGAAGCTTCGGAAGACCTGCAGGAAGAAGAGCCTGCAGAAGAAGCGGCAGAAGAAGCTGCTGAAGAAGCAGAAGAAGCCGCTGAAGAGGCAGAAGAAACTGCTGAAGAGGAGATCATCATTGAAGAAGAGATCCCCGCGGAAGAAGAGGAAGTAGCCCTTCCGGGTCTCGATTTCCCCATGTATCAGGCAGACAACGACGGTGTGACCGTACTTGCGTTCACGTCTGATATCCATAATGGCACTGCGTCAGGCAGTGAGACCAATGTCGGTAATAACCGTCTGAGCACCTGGCTCAAAAATGTCCAGCCGAAGTATAACAACAATATCGGTTTGTTCGGTTTCTGCGGCGATATGGCTGCGGCGTCATCGAACTCTTCGACTTTCTGGACATTTACGAAGACTGTCATGGATAATATCGATGATCATGGTCTGGCAGGTGTCTATGCTGTCGGCAATCATGAATACATGAACGGCAGTTTTGGTTCCACATCGAATTCTCAGGATGTACAGAATAAGTATAAGCTGAATGCAGAAGGCCGTTCTGTATCCGGTGAAAACTATGTCATTTACTGTCTTGGCACAAACAGTTCTCATGGTTCCAGCTGGGCATATGATGACAGCCAGATCACCAGCCTTACGAATTATATGAATGGTGTATCAAATGATAAGGTTATCATCATTCTGACGCATTTCCCGTTGCATGATTATGGTATGCATAGAACAAGTAATACTGCGCCTGTGCTTAAGGCGATCAATGCTGCAGCGGTTGGCGCGGACGGAACTTACGGCACAGCTGATGATAAGAAGATCGTTTTCCTGTGGGGCCATAACCATTCAGAAGGTGACAACAATTACGACCAGGTCTGGCTGCCCGGCGATACGCTTCCAGATAATAATAATTCAACAGCCCGTTTCTATTATGCAGCTGCCGGCAGTATGGCCGACTCAGAATATGGCTCAAGTGCTAAGGTCAAAGGCAAAGGCCTTGTACTTACGATCGACAGCCAGAATAAGCTTTCATTCACGTACTATGATGCCAACGGTAACAACGTGACTGAGCCCAGCGGACAGACCATCTCAGAGCAGGATCCGGTTCCTGCAACTGGTGTCACGATCGTTGAAACAGC
>CADCQD010000069.1 GCA_902803485.1 uncultured Eubacteriales bacterium
GATGCTGTTGAGGTACTGAACGGTAGCTGCGTTGGACCATGTCAGAACATGGACTTCGCCTGCGGATGCAGGAGCAGCTTCGCCTTCGCCCTCGTCATTCTGTGCTTCTTCTTCAGCCGCAGGTGCAGCACCGCCGTCACTGGGAGCAGCGGGAGCAGTACATGCTACAGCAGAGAGCACCATGAGTGCTGCAAGAAGCAGCGCCAGGAATTTCTTCATAACAATTTCCCTCCTAAAATATTATGATCCGCAGCCGCGTGAAATAACACACGTTTACGCACCATTTAGTTTAATTAAAATACTGTTTGTAAAATTTGTCAAGTCAATTTTGTTTATTATGCACACAACGCCGTCTCATTCACCGCGGCTTTCCGCGATGACTTTTCCCATGTTCCAGAGCCGGGTGACCGCAAGTTCCGCTTCCTTCTTTTCCTCTTCATTTTTATATGAAGTAAATGCCGTATGCGTTCCGCAGTGCCCGCACTGCACATACACGCACCAGCCGCCTTCCGTTTCAATAAACGCGCTGTCCTCATGACAGACAGGGCAGATCCCCAATTCTTCCAATTTGTCTCTCCTTCCGCGATGCTGCCGCACATAAGCCGGCATTCGCTTCTTTCTTTCCGCAATGCCGCCAGGGCGTCAGTATTCGCTCTTTTCCTTTCCGACCAGCTGATAGGACCGGTCCGTATACTGCATGAATTCGATCGCGTTTCCGTCAGGATCATGCGACCACATCTGCCAGGTGTGCTCCAGCCCGAGTGACGGTTCACTGTCAATGGGGGCGCCCAGCGCGCGGATCTTTTCCGTAAACGCGTGGATATCATCCACTTCCAGAGACAGATGCTGATAGTTCAGCGTCCTTCCGGGAAGCTGATGCTCCGTCACTCCCTCCGGATAGAAGAGCTCAATAAACTCGCCGTTGATGTCGATGTAGGTGATCCAGACCTGGTCGCCCAGAGCCTTCATACGCCCGACCCATTCCGGATCCATCGTTTTTCCTTCCTTTTCAGCTTTCTGCAGGTTGTAGTTCAGCCATTCTCTGTAAGTCAGTTCAAACTTCACCGGGCAGCCCAGAACATCTCTGTAAAACGCCACAGTCTTTTCAAGATTCTCGCACTTATACGCCGCATGGCCGATACTTTTGATTTTTCCAGTACTCATTTTTGTTCTCCTGTAATGTTCCGGCAGATCCGCCGGTTTGCAAAACTTTAGTGTATCTTTTCAGTCCGCGGCTTCCCGCGTCAGGTTCTTTACCCAGATATCGGTATTGAACCGGAGCCGGATAAACGGAACCTTCACGATCTCATCCGCGCACATCACCACATATACGAGCATGACCGGCCAGTGGAATACAAAACAGCCAAGGAGCGAAACCGGGATCGCCACGCACCAGGTCGCGATGAACACACTGATGGCGTCATACCTGGAATCTCCGCCGGCCGGGAAGACCCCGCAGGTAAAGATCGTATTATACGCGTACGCGAACATGTACATCAGGCTGTATAAAAGCATCCACACCAGGTACTGCTTCGCCTGCGGATCCAGTTTATAGAAAAAGTATACCAGCGGGCCCACGATGCTGAGGAGCCCCACATTAAACAGGCCGCAGAAACAGCTCACCCGGAAGAACCGCTTTCCATAGGCTTTCGCTTCGGACAGTTTGTTCTGCCCCAGCAGTTTTCCGAGGATGATGCCGCTGCCGGTCGCCAGCCCGTGCGTCATGCCCTGGATCAGCTGCTGCGCGACACCTGTAACTGAATTCGCTGCCGTCGCGTCAGAACCGAGATGCCCCAGAATGAACGCATGCATCGTGATGCTCAGGCCCCATGCCAGGGAACTGGCCAGCATTCCGGGGATCACGTACCAGATATCTTTTTCAAATTCTTTTGAAAAAAACTTAAGGCTCTCTCCATCCGGGTGGATATGGTCCTTCTGAAGAGATTCCACGATACAGATACCCAGAGCGATCACTTCTACTACGACCGTCGAATACGCGCAGCCGTCCGCTCCAAGGCCTTCCCAGCTGCCAATGCCGTAGATCAGGAAGAGGTCTGCCGTCATGTCTACGATGACCGTGATGGCTGAGATCCAGAGACTCATTTTCACCCGGCCTGAGACTTCCATCATCATCAGATAGCACTGCGCGATCCCGGTAAACAGGAAGGAAAAGCTGACGATCCTGAGATACCCGGCTCCGATCCGGATCAGTTCCGGATCCGGCGTAAAGATCCCCATCACTTCTTCAGGGATCAGAAGCGCCAGAAGAAAGAAGGTCAGGGAGATCCCTGCAGTATAACGGACCGCCATGGAAAGGAATCTTTTCGCGTTTTTTGTATCGCCCTTCCCGAAATACTGCGCGACCAGTACGCCCACAGCGCCGACAACGGCGCCATTGAACAGCGACATCACAAAAGAGACCTGATTCGCCAGGGAGACGGCTGAAATCGATGCCTGGTTCAGCCGTCCCAGCATCAGCGCGTCCGAAGCGCCTACCAGAGCGTACAAAAGATTCCTGAGCGCCAGCGGGACCGCCAGTGTTAAAAGATCTTTATTGAACTGCTTCTTCTCTTCTCTGGATAATACTTTGGGTATGATCTTTGCTTTTTTGTCTTTCATAAATGATCGGCCTGCATTTACGGAAGTCCGCATGCAGGAGCGGTAAGGATCTCCGTATACAGGGACAGTAATGTGTTTTACAAAACGATCGAGGTGCTCAGCAGGTCTTCTTCTTTGCTGCTGTGTCCCGCATAGACCGTAAAGGTTCCGGGTTCTACTGCCGTTTCGCAGTTCTGATCGATCAGCGCGAAACTTTCCTTGTTCAGCTGAATACTGACGCGCCTGGTCTCCCCCGGCATCAGATCCGCCTGGGTGAAGGCGATCAGGCGTCTTACAGGCGTCACCAGGCTGGAAACATCATCCCGGAAGTAGACCTGGATGGTTTCTTTTCCCGCCGTCCTGCCGGTATTCGTTACGTCCACAGTCAGAAGCAGATCATCATCCACCGTCAGGCCGCTGTAGGTAAACGCGCTGAAGCCCATACCTTCTCCAAACGCGTACAGAGGCGAATCCGGAAGATCGCAGTACTTTCCGCCGTGCCAGCCCGGCAGCTGGCTGTAGTATACCGGCAGCTGTCCCGAATGGCGCGGGAAGCTGATGGGCAGTCTGCCGCTGGGGTTCAGTTCTCCGAAGATCGCTTCCGCCAGCGCCTGGCCTCCGAACATGCCGCCATTAAAGCCGCAGAGAACGGCGTCCGCCTGTTCCGCGGTCTCGTTCAGGCATAAAGGCTTGGAGGCGATCAGCACCGTACAGACGGGCTTCCCGGTCTCCTTCAGCCTGCGGAACAGTTCGTACTGTCTGCCGGAGAGATTCAGATCCGCGCGGTCATGGGTCTCGCCGAACTGAGCGATCACGTCGCCCACAGCATACACGATCACATCCGCGCTTGATGCGGCACGCACCGCGGCTTCCAGATCATCTCCGTCATCCGGAAGTACGGAACATCCTTTTTCATAAACCGCTTCGATGCCTCTGCGTTCGCAGATGGCGCGGATCCCTTCCCACAAAGTGACGTACGGCCTGACCGGAGTATGCTCCGGGTCCGGTCTCGGATGTGTAAAGTAGGTCCAGTCTCCATACTGCGCGTGGACATCGTCCGCATTCGCGCCGATCACCGCAACGCGGCGGATCCCATCCCCAAGAGGAAGCATGCCTTCGTTCTTCAGCATGGTCACACTCTTCCGGGAAGTGTCCAGCGCGGCATCCAGATGCTCTTCACAGCCGAAGCAGCCCGGTTTTCCGGTTTTTTCCGGCTTTTCAAACAGGCCCATTTCATATTTGATCGTCAGGATATGCGTGACCGCTTCGTCAATAGAAGCCATATCCGCTTTTCCTTCCTGCACGGCCTGAAGCATCGCTTCATAGAACTCCAGAGAGACCATGATCATATCGTTTCCGGCATTTGCGGTCTTCACTGCCGCGTCGGACAAATCCGTAGAAACCATCTGTCTGTTTCTCAGATTGTTCATGTTATCCCAGTCTGTGACCACAAAACCGTCAAAGCCCAGTTCATCTCTCAGGATATCGTGCATCAGGCGTCTCGAGGCGGTCAGCGGCACTCCGTCGATGGATCCGTAAGCGGTCATAATGGTCGCGCAGCCTGCTTCCACCGCCTTGCGGAAAGGCGGCAGGAATACCTCCCGGATCTTCCGTTCCGTCACCTCTGTATCATAGGAATCTCTTCCTCCGGTGGCTTCTCCGTATCCCAGGTAATGTTTCGCGCACGCCAGAATATGCTCATCATCGGCAAGATCATCTCCCTGATATCCGCGGACAATGGCGGCACCCAGTTCCCCGGCCAGATACGGATCTTCTCCAAAGGTTTCGTCCACACGGCCCCAGCGGGTATCCCGTCCGAGACACAGTACCGGAGAAAACGTCCAGTGCAGGCCGTCGGTCGCCACTTCCCGCGCGGTCACCTCGCCCATTCTCCGGACACTTTCAGGATCCCATCCGCAGGCGGAAGCCAGCTGGGACGGGAAGATCGTCGCATGGTCATTCAGCCCGTGTCCGTGGATCGCGTCAATACCGAAGATCACCGGGATCCCCAGCCGCGACTGGCCGGCAGCTTTCTGGATTTCCCTGGCGTTATCACCCAGTACATGCAAAAAAGAGCCCGCGCCCCGTTTTGCCCATTGAAGCGCTTCCTCGCGGGTGACGTCCGCGTAGGAGACCTGCACCATCTGGGCGATCTTTTCTTCTACTGTCATCTGCTTCAGCAGTTCTTTCGCGCACTGCTTCGCCTGGCTTCGATCCATAATGATACCCCTTTCATATTATCGCATAAAAAAACAGTAACTATTCCGCACCCGTTTTTCGAAATGCGCTCATTTCTTCAGGATGCTGAACGGCTACTGAAAATATAACACAGGAACCTGCTGTTTTCAATCATTGATCCACCGGCCGGGACCGCCCATTGAAGTACGCAGTGAAATAGTCTGACGGCCCGGCCGGCTCAAAATCCGTCCCGCGATTTAAGGTCTCTTCTCAGGTGTCAGGTGCGCAGAGCGGATAGATGCTTGTAAGGTGTATTTCCCGGTTCCCTTGTGATCCGGGTGTCCCGGGAAAGATCATCTTCTGGGCTTAATATTCAGGTTCACGCCCAGAGCGTCCTCGGAATCAACGATCGTCCAGCTGGAACCCGGGTAGATCCCGAGGGTCCTGTTGGTATCAAAGCCCATCTCGCCGAGTTCTTTGATCACTTCATCTCTGCGCTCACCTACCTCAAAGCCCAGATGATGCACGCCGTTGCCGTGCTTTTCCATAAACTCCTTAAAAGAGCTTTCACCGCCTGCCGGCTCATGAAGTTCCAGTACCCAGCCGTCCATATCGATATTCGCGACTTTCAGATCACAGGTTATGGGTTCTCCCCGGTAGGTATAGTTTTCTCCGCCTTCCAGGTGATTGATGCGGATCTCCGGCTTTTCCACCCCCAGAAGCTTTGACCAGAGCTCGGCGGCTTTTTCAATATCCTTTACGATGATATTGATCTGTATGAATCCTTTTTTATCGAGTGGTGATGCCATATCTATGACCTCCCTTTCATTTGTATGTTTTATATATATCACAATAAACACGTGTTATCAACAATATTTTTAACTAATTATTCATTTCCTGTGCGTTTTTTGTGTATTTTATCCAAATAGGGCGCAAAAATATGCATTTTTCAGCGGAACACGAGTTCAGAAGCAGTGTTATTCTTTACATCTCATGAATTGTATGATATCTTTGTTTTGCTTTCAGACAGGATCATGTGTTATGACAAAATTGCTGCGAACAGAAAAGAAAAGGAAATCAGCAGATGAAAAGGATCAACAGTACCGAGATCGCGAAGCTGGCAGGTGTATCCAGAAGTACAGTCAGCCGCGTCATCAATAACTATCCGAATGTGCCCGAAGCCACCCGGGAACGCGTCATGCAGATCATCAAGGAGAACCACTATTATCCTCAGCTCTCCGGAAAGATGCTGACCGGACAGAAGTCCAGAACACTTGGCCTGTTCTGGGTGACAAACAGCACTTCCATCGCGAACGACACGCTGAGCAGCCGCTATTTCATGAGTATCGTGGATGAAGCCGCGTCAAAAAACTACCTGGTTCTGGCAATGATCGTCCGGAATCTCTATGATCCCGAGAATATCCAGTTTGTCCGCAGGATCTTCAGCGAGGGCCGGATCGACGCCGGTATTTTTGTGGGTGTGGATCTGAATACGCCGGTGATCAATGATCTCCTGGACGCAGGTGAGATCCTGGGAATGTTTGATTATACGGATCCTGCGCATCACCCGAATCTGGTCGCTGTAAATTTTGAAAAGAACAGCGGGGAAAAACTGATCGATTATTTATATGATCTGGGACACAGGAAGATCGCGATCATCAACGGCAACATGGCCCGTCTGAGCTGCATCCACCGGAACGAAAGCTTTCTCCAGGGCATGCAGAAGCACGGGCTTCCGATCCGGAACGAGTGGCTGGCTTACGCCGGCATTACAAAAGCCGGAGGATATAATGCTACGAAGCAGCTTCTTCAGGATTCCGCCGGAGATCTTCCCACAGTGATCTGCGCAAATAATGACTGGGCCGCCTACGGTGTATATCAGGCGCTTTATGAAGCGAATATTTCGATCGGGGACCGGATCTCCGTGGTCGGTATCGACGGACACCCGCACAATGAACTGGCATATCCGGGACTGACGTCGGTGGAATTCAATTTCAAGGAAATGTTTACGATCCTGGTGGACCGTGTGACAGATCTGATCGAGACCGGGCAGACCGGGCAGAATGAATATTACCTGGATGGCAGGCTGGTCATCCGCAATTCATGTAAAAAACTTACGGAGCTGCCGCAATAGGAAAATCGGCTCTTTTCCGCCTGTTTCCGCGGATCACTCAAGTCATTCCGGCAGATGACGTAAACAAACGAAGGCGCCTTTTCGGACGCCTTCGTTTGTTTTTGATTTGCTCTTATTCATTCTCCTTCTGCAAATTCATTTTTATGCAGATATGTGACTGACGTTTTTGTCACTTCCCTGTCCGCATATACCCGGATCTCGCGGACCGGAAGATCCGTTTCCACGGTAACCGCGCCTTCTTCGTCAATTGCCGCGCGGACCGTGCCCGTAAAATCATCATCATAGAACCGCTTCTCCAGGCGGTCTGTCAGATTCAGGATCAGGTCATAATCCTTAAAATTCCTGTCTTCAATATGCATCGGCGCTTCCGGGAAGATCGGAAGAGCAGTATTTTCCCGGAGAAGCAGCGGAATCGTATCCAGCTTTTTTTCTGCCGTGATCCAGCGGCCGCCCCGGATCCGTTCTTTTGTATGAAGGTCCAGCCAGCTGCCCTCCGGCAGATAGATCCGGTGCACCTTCTGATCAAATACCGGCGCCGCCAGGACCGCGTCTCCCAGCATGTACTGGGTATTGATATCCCGTACCGCGAAATCCTCCTGGAATTCCAGTACCATTGGCCGCATCATGGGAAGCCCGGTAAAGTGCGTCTCGTATCCGACGCTGTAAATATACGGAAGCATCCGGTAGCGTAGTTTATTGATCTTGAGGAACGCGTCCTGCGCTTCCCGGGAAAAGACCCAGGGCTCCCGCGGGGTAGACTGGCCGTGGCTCCGGCTTAACGGACTCATCAGGCCCATCTGCACTGACCGGATATAGGAGTCATCGTCCGGGATCACACGCTTTCCCGTATAATCGCAATGATAGAAACCGCCGATGTCAAAGCCCCAGAAGGAAACGCCGGACATGGCAAGGTTCAGGCCGCCGTTCAGGATCGAATTCAGATTGTTTTTTGCCGCGGAAGAATCTCCTGCCCAGTTCGCCGGATAATTCTGCGCGCCTGCGTATCCGGACCTGCCCCAGAGCAGCGCCTTCTCGCCCATTTCTTCTTTTGCCTCCAGAGAGGCTTCATAGATCGTCTTCGCGTACAAAAGCGTATACTTATTATGGCTTTCATGGCCGGTGGTCCCGTCGTAGAACACGGCGTCCTCCGGGATCTCTTCAGAGAAATCCGTCTTGATCACGCCTGCGCCCATATACATCAGGCGCTTCACCCGCTCCTTCATATAAGCAGCCAGCTCCGGATTCGTGAAATCCAGCGCGTACACTCCATGGCCGGCGTCTCCTTCGCCGGGCATAAACTCATAATCTTCACCCTTCGGATTTTTCACAAGGAAACCGCGTTCTTTCATATACCGGAGGGAAGCCGGTTCGCCCAGGTCCTCTCCCGTGCGGAAATCCCGGAGCCTGGCATTAATATAGGGGAACATCCAGAGCGACAGATGAATGCCCCGTTCCCGAAGCCAGCGGATCATCCCCTCCGGATCCGGGAACCGCTTCTCATCAAAGCACAGAAGGTCCCGGGAACCGCCGGGCGTATGCCCGTCTCCCCAGCCGTCAATGTGGATCACGTCCACGGACATGCCGAAATCCGCCATCTGAGTGACGATCTCTTCCACCTCCTGCCGTGTCATGTAGCTCATGCGGGACATCCAGAAACCGAAAGCCCACCGGGGGATCATCCTGGAACGCCCGGTCAGGGCAGTATAGTCCCGGATCAGTCCCTTCAGGCTCGGATTCAGAAAAACGTAGTAATCCAGATACGGATCCTCTGCCTCCATCGTATACGACACATTGGAATTCGCGCCCATGTTGAAATGGGTCCTGGTATAGGTGTTTAAAAGCACGGAGTAGCCTGTGCTGCTCACAAAATACGGCATTCCCTTATAGGAAACGTCTGAATTCGTGGACTGGGCGTCCCGCTGCCATACCGTGATCTGATGCCCGCGCTGGTTAAAGGTGTTGAACTTTTCCCCAAAACCGTAGAAAGCTTCATCGGTATACAGGTACCAGGTGTCAAAGCAGTCTGTGACTCTGCCTGCTTCATCTGTACTGAAGCCCAGCGGCACCGCTTTGTATTTCTGGTCTACATTGTGGTCCCGGATCTGTTCCCGGGTCACTTCCTCTCCGTCCAGCATCACCGTCATTTCCCAGGGACAGGTCCGGAGCCGGAGCGTCGTCCTTTCAGTCCCGAAATACAGAAACTCCCCTTCCAGACGAACAGATGGTGCCTGTAACGGCTTAAAATCAAAGACACTGTTCAAACGCTCCGGTTCCTTTTCAGGGAACATCTGAAGACGGAAGACCGTCTCAGTAATAAACGCGATCCTGACCTCAGCGGTTCTTCCCCGGAAGGTCTCCGTCATGATCGTCAATGTGCCGTCCGAAAGTTCATATTCCAGCATCCGGCTCAGGAAATCCTTCCGGCCGGTTCTGTTAAAATGAGCAAACCCCTTCTCCACCTTCAGGGGATCATCCGCCATATCCGGATGATAAAACTGCATGCCCTGCGTATTGATCTGAATCATAATGTCCTCTTTTTCATTTTGTGAAAGACGTATCCTGCGTCTTTTGTTTATATCAGCTCCACGGCATGGTTTCTGACTTCACCAGTGTCAGAGGCTTCCTGCCGCACTCCAGGAATTTCTGGGTATAATGCGCGTCCTGCATGGCAGACGCCAGACTGTAGGGGCATTCTCCGGTCTCTATGTACTTTTTCATATTCAGCAGCATATGGCATATGCCGAGATTTCCGCCCACTCCTTTGGTTATCAGCAGGTCGTTTTCATAAACCACGTCATCCCCGAGAGTGATGTTGACCAGGCGGCCTTCCGCGTCCTTGTTCTGCGTGATCTCCAGCCGCTGCACTTTGCTGTCTTTGTCCAGGAAGACTACGGTGTTGTCCTTGATCTCGCCCCGGGGCCCCTGCACCAGGAAACAAATCCGGTTTCGCTGCCTTCAGTTCTTCTACGGACGTCGTGACAGGAATATCATATTCTTCCTTAAAACGCTGCGCCTTCTCTTCCGTCCTGAATCTCATCATTACAAGTTCGAAGTCCTCCGGAAGCTTTTTCAGCGCGTCAATGTACAGACGCGACCTGCCGCCCGAGCCGATAATACCAACCTTCATTTTGCTCATCTGCTGTCTCCTGTGCCTTATAAATACAAGAAACACACAATGTTTCTTTTGAATACACTCACCGCTGAGCTATCCTGTTTCTGTACTTTTTGTATCACAGATTCCTGCTGAATGCAATCCGTAAAAGTATCAGTTGTTTCAGTTTGTAATTCTGTCGGTCTATGTTATAATCAGGACAGAAATCTGTATATGCATACGGAGGAAGTGATATGGCACTTGTTGAACTGGACTACCGCTCACAGGCGCTGGGCTATCATCAGGAGCTTGTGATCATCCTGCCGGATACGGATCCGGCGCCGAAATATCCGGTGCTGTGGCTCATCCACGGCGCCAATGAAGACTGTACGGAATGGCTGAGGGATACTTCTATCGAACGTTACGCGAAAAAACGCGGCCTGGCAGTTATCTGCCCAACCGTCTCAAACGGTCATGGTATGGATATGGTGCACGGTATGAAATACTGGACCATGCTGAGTGAAGAGCTTCCGGCCGCCATGCACTTTATGTTCCCCTGTCTTTCCGAAAAGCGCGAAGACAATTTTACTGCCGGTGCTTCCATGGGCGCCTATGTTGCCTATAAGCTTGCACTGAATTATCCGGAGAAATTTGCCGCTGCCGGCGCGTTCGCCGGAGCCCTCGATATCGTCGAGGTAGTCCGTGCATTTAACCGGGATCTGGGCGAGCGCAATCCCTTCCA
>CADCQD010000070.1 GCA_902803485.1 uncultured Eubacteriales bacterium
TGATCAGATATTATCCTTCGTGATCTCCTGCACCTTACGTACGTCCAGTTCACGGACGCTGGTCTTTCCTTCCAGAGAAAGGATCGCCGCCGCGGCTCCGGCCGCCTGGCCGAGCGCGCAGCAGTAGGAGATATTGCGCGCCGCGGAAAGCGCCGCGTGGGACGCGGAGAAGCACCGGCCGGCCATCAGGAGATTTTTGAAATCCTTCGCGATGATGGCGCGGTACGGAATGTTATAGGTGCCCTTCCCGTCCTGCTCATGCAGTACCAGGCTGTTGGCCTTTCCGCTGTGAAGTTCCACGCCGCCGCCGTTGCTGCAGATCGCGTCGTCAAACTTGCGGAAGCTCTCCACGTCCTCCTGTGTCAGTACATAATCGCCGCGGATCCTGCGGGACTCGCGGATACCCAGAAGGCTTGCCGTATCCATAAGAAACGCGTTTTCAAAGCCCGGAATAAACCGTTTCGCGAAACGGAACAGGATGTGGCAGTGGCGGCGGAGTTCCGCCATCGTTTCCGAAACTTCTTTCTCACGATCTCCCCTGAACTGCGGCCGGGTGGTCGAATTCACAAGCACATGATTCGGCGCAGGCTGGCTCAGGAACAGGATGCCCCGGCGAAGCAGCACCTCCTGTTCTTCTTCCGTAAAAGCGTCCGGATACTCCGCGCACCGCGCCCGGATCAGCTTTACGAAATCCGCCATATGCGCGTAGATCTGGTCCTCGATATTCTGCCGGCACTGCGCCGCGTCCATGATATGACGTTTATATGTCGTATACACATGCTCAAAAAGCTCCGGATGGCTTTCCTCATATTGGAACAGTTTTTCCAGGTCGCAGTTCCCTATGCGGAACATCAGTGTGGGAGAGGAGGAATAGCTCTCTCCTCCTTCCACCATGCAGTCCGCGCCGGCCAGATACGCCATCTGCCCGTCGCCTGTACAGTCAATATAGTATTTCGCCCGGACAGCGCATTCTCCGTCCAGTGACGAAAGCAGTACTGCCTGGATCTCTCCGTTTTCCTGAACGATCCCGGAAACCACGGTCCCGAAATGGACGTCCGCGCCGGATTCCCGGATCACCATTTCATCCAGGATGATCTTGGCGGTCTCCGGATCTACAGGAACTTCGGGCCGGCTGTTTTCATAATGGGTCCCCTGGTAAGCGTCAAACCTGCGGATGATCTCCAGCGGCAGGCCGTTGGTCATCTGCGCCACCGCGATCTTGCTCATGAGCCCGCTGGTCAGTGTTCCTCCCAGCGCGTACAGCTTCTCCGCAAGAAATACACTGGCACCTGAACGCCGTGCCTGAATGGCCGCGCCCACGCCGGCCGGGCCGCCTCCCGCGATAAACACGTCCGGTTCCGCGATGATTGGTACTTCATGTCCTTTTACTGTAATAGTTTTCACGGATGCTCCTCCTTTTTCGCGTTTACACTCCAAGCATACGCAGCATCTCTTTCATCTTCGCCGTCCAGACGTCATGGCCTTTCTTGTTCAGGTGGATGCGGTCCAGGCGGTACAGCGACGGGTTAAAATATCTTCCGTCAGAAGTCCGCAGTTCCTCAGGCCCTTCCGATGTGAGCATTACGTCTGTCGCGTCCATAAAATACAGCCGGTCGGTCTCTTCACACATCTTCTTCAGCAGTTCATTGGTCTTTACCGTAGCATCCCAGAACTGGGTGCGCCCGGGAAGCGGAAGGCCGGAACAGATGATGAGCTTTGTCTCCGGCATATTCTCAAGGAACAGCGCGTACATTTTTTTCTTGTTTTCCAGAATGGTCTCCAGCGGGATCCCTCCGGCAATGTCGTTGGATCCGGTCTGGAAGAATACCGCCGCCGGCTTCCACGGGTATAAAAGCCGCGGCGCGTAGTGGCTCATATCCGGATCGATGCAGCCGCCGATCCCGTGATTATGCCCTTTCCAGGGCTTCATGTCTTCTTCCAGCGAATACCAGAAGCAGATGTTGCTGGGGCCGTAAAAGATCACGTCGCCTTCCGTCACCGGATCGCTCTGCTCGATCAGGGAGACCACCTGCTCATTGATCTCAGGATCTCCCCACTGATACCGGAGTGACCGGGGATCGATGCCTTCGCCGAATTCCCGGACTTCCGCGTCATCCTCTCTTCTGAACTTGCCTGACGCGACCATGAGATCGATCAGGAAGTCAGTCCTGATATCGTCCGTAACAAGGTCACGGAGAGGTTTCTGTTTCTGCTCCTCCGTAAGTTCTCCGAAATACTTCCGGATCACGCCGCCATAGTAAGCCATGCGGGCAAACATTCCCGCAGGATAACTCAGGACGCTCATATCCCCGAAGTTCCGGTATACCTCCGCCAGCTTTTCGATCTCCGGCACATGCCGTTCTTCCATCACGCAGCTGTCCGCCTGGCGGAAGACCATGGTTTCCGGGCTTTCCTTCGTGAACGGCGTCCATTTCGGAAGGCCTTCACCGTTCGGGTTGCCGGTTTTCGCGAAGGTGGTCCAGATCCGCATCATAAGGCGGCTCAGGGCCTCATCCTCCGGCCGGACCTCCGGATGATATTTCCACAGGGTATGGAAGACCATGAACTGATCGTCTCCGTGAGAGGACAAGCCGGTCCCCGGCATCGGATGATCGAAGCTTGCCAGATACACAGGCTTTTTATTTTGTCCTGCCTGAAGCTCCGCCCAGCCCAGCTGCGCGGCTTTCATCTCATAGACCTCGCACCATTCCGCGTAGTTTACAGCCTGCTCGTCAGTTTTCGGATCCACTGTGGATCCGAAGATCTGGGTCCGCTCACCGAACACATGATCATTGAAACGTTCCGCTGTCACCTCATCTCTGAGAGGCCAGCGGATCTCATTCGCGGTAGTAGAAAGGATATAGTCCAGGTCTGCCTGCTCCGCCCGCCGGACCATTTCGTCCATGGAATATGGAAGCGCCCAGCCGTCACCGGTGATGTTGAACTGTTTGCGGAAAGCCTCATATTTTGCCTGCAGCTCCGCCGCCGGAATACTCCGCATCTCATCAATGCTGCTCTTACCGCAGTACGCGATAAACTCCGCGCCGCGTTTCTTCAGGCTGTGATAATCCAGACTGTAATTCGGGTTCAGGCCGCCGGCACTGTGAATGATCACATGCTGCACCAGGCCCTTCGCCAGAGGAGAACAGGCGATGCCCTGGCAGGATCTCCCGCCTCCGGAGCAGCCGAAGATCGTCACATTTCCGGGATCTCCTCCGAAACACGCGATATTCTCCTGCACCCAGGAGAGAGCCAGGATCTGATCCTGCAGGCCGTAGTTCCCGGAGGAATGATGCGCGTTTTCCTTTTCCAGGTCCTCATGGCCAAAGTAGCCAAAGACCCCGGTGCGGTAGTTCGCCGTCACCAGAATCACTCCGTAACCGCACAGGCCCTCTCCGTCAAAAGCAATGTCGTCCGACGTGCCGCCCTGCAGCCCTCCGCCGTAGAACCAGACCATCACCGGCAGCTTTTCCTCCTGTGATGCGGCAGGCGTCCAGACGTTCAGGCTGAGACAGTCCTCCGACATCCGTAAAGGCCGCGGCGGAACCGGATTCTCCTCCTGCATCTTCTTAAAAAACGGACTATTGGTATTGTCCCGCTGCCAGCAGCTGTATCCGAAATCGTCGCAGATCCGCACACCGTTCCAGGGTTCCGCCGGTTCCGGCGCGCGCCACCTCAGGTTCCCTTCCGCAGGTTTCGCATAGGGAATACCGAGAAAACTCGAGATCCCCTTCGTACTTGTTTCCTGTCCGCGCACTTTACCTGCGCGGATCACTGTCTCTATCATCGCCATATGATACCTCCATCACGGTTGGCCCGCTGGCCTTAATTACCGGAAACGTCTTTTCAGTTTTTGTAACAGATCACGGAATGCTCTGACTGGTAATGCCGGTCCGGCAGGCAGCTGAAGGGATGCTGCATGGCTTCAGCCGTTCCGTTAAAATAGAAATACGGTGTATCGTTTTCTGTCTTTCCATCACACAGTTCCTGCGCTCCGTTTCTGAGGCACCGCATCAGGGAAATATCGTCAAAGTCATCTGCGTGCCCGTGCAGGATACGGTCTGCTCTCTCTTCCAGGAACATGATCCGGTCCAGGTTTTTCACCAGGACGTCCATGGAAGTGCAGCCATCCAGCTGCATCCACAGGTGATGGTTGATAGCGTCGCCCGTGAACAGGATGCGGTCTTCCTGAAGCAGCAGGACGATCCCGCCGGGGGTATGCCCGGGCAGTTCAAATACTTCCAGGTGCCTGCCTCCCAGGTCAAAAACGTCGCCTTCATGGACTTCTGTAAACGGCGGTACTTTCAGATGCTTTTCATCCAGCATCTGAAGGAACTCCGGGCTTTCGGTAAACATATGGGCCAGTGGCAGATCCGCCGGGTGCAGGTAGGCCTGGTCAAAATATACATTGCCAAAGATGTGATCCGGATGCCCGTGGGTGTTGATGACGAAAACCGGCAGATCCGTGATTTTCCGGACTGCCTGATACAGATCATTATAACCGTTCATCGTGTCGATCACACAGGCCTTTTCTTCTCCGATCACCAGATAACCCGTTGCCTCATGGGCTTCATCCATCAGGTAGATTCCGGGACATAGTTCTTTGATCATCAGTTCTTTTTCCATAGGATTACTCTCCTCTCGATACACAGACTCTTCTGAAGGCTCCGGGCCTTTCACCGCTATTATGTCAAAAGTTCCGGGACTTTCGCAACTGTTTTTGCAAAAGTTCCGGATTTTTTTGCGTATATATGCCAAAAATGATATGATATGTAAAACACGGCGGCCAACGCAAACTGCCGCCGGGATCACGGAGAATCAAAAATGACAAAGAATCCGAACAATCAGCTGTCCGGCAGGCATATTTTTGTGCTGGCCGCCTGCTGCTTCATGGCCTGGGCTGTCATGGGCATGCTGAACGCCTATGGAGTTTTTTATACACCGATGGGCGAATTCCTGCACGCCGGGAAAGCGGCGGTGACGCTGCACGTATCCCTGAAGACCCTGGCAACAGGACTCGCGAGCCCTCTTGCGGCGCGTCTGATCGCCAGAAAGGTCAGCGTCAAAAAGACCATTCCTGCCGGGATGGCGGTATATCTGATCTCCAGCGTATTGATCGCTTATTCCCGTTCCGTTATCCTGGTGGATATCCTGGCAGCGGTCTCAGGCTTCGGACTGGCTTTCTTTTCCTTTATGCTGATTACGATCATCCTCGGCAACTGGTTCCACAAAAACCTGGGGACCTTCAGCGGGATCGTGATCTCTTTCTCCGGCATCGGATCCGCCATCGCGTCGCCGGTGGCCACCCGCATGCTGGAACATTTCGGCTACCAGACTACCTATGTGCTCTATTCCCAGATCACCGTACTCATGGTGGTCCCGGTCCTTTTCTGTACCTTCACGCCGGAAGGATCCGGACTGAAGCCCTATGGAGAAGGGCTTGATGCTCCTGATTCCGATGCCCGCGGCATGAAGAAAGCGAAGGCAGAAGATCCTGTCCTTCGCTTTCAGCTGGTATCCGCCATCTCCATCGTACTGTTCCTGATGACCCTGCTTCTGATGGGGCTGACGACCATCAATTCCCATCTGCCGTCTCTCGCGGTCTCCTATGGTTTTACCGCCGGGACCGGCGCTCTGCTGTTGTCCGCCTCCATGATCGGCAACCTGGTCTCCAAGTTCGTTCTGGGAGTCATCATTGACCGTCTGGGTGTACTGAAGGGCTTTATCATCATCCTTCTGGTATCCATAACCGGCCTGCTGATCATACTGCTTTCGAAAAACACTGCCGCGCCTCTTCTCGCGGGCGGTTTCCTGTACGGAACGGTTTTCTCCCTGGCGTCCCTCGGGCTTTCGCTTCTGACCCGGTATCTGTACGGCAATGAACAGTATAACAGCGTTTACGCCAAGGTCACCCTGATGACCTCCGTGGGCAACGCGGTCTTCGTTACCCTGATCGGTGCGCTGTACGATCTGACCGGATCCTACCGTACACCGGTCATTATGGGGATCGGCATGGTCGTGATCACGCTGCTGATGACGCTCTGGCTGTCCATGAAAAAGAAATCGTGAACTTCCATTTTCCCCGGGCACTTACCCGCGGTTATTTATGAAGCAGCAGTTCCTCTCCCGGCTGAAGGACGATCTTTCCGGGACCGTCAAACCGCTCCGCTGTCTCAGGATCAAAACCCTCAGGGTTCGCGGGATCCGTATGATAGGGAATAGAGTGCTTCGCATTGATGAGCTTTGCGCATTCTGACGCTTCTTCGGCATCCATATTGTATACGCCGTCGCAGCAGAGGAACGCGTAGTCCAGTTCCTCCTGAGCCAGCAGCGACATTCCCGGAGTCGTTGAAGTATCACCGGAAATATACACCTTTACGCCGTTCGGAAAGGTCAGTACAAAACCGACGCATTCGGATACGTCATGATTTTTATTGTATCCCGCGTCTACGGCCTCCACCGTAACATATCCCAGGTCGAAGCTGCGGTATGTTCCGCTCATGATGCCGTCCTCCCAGGTGATCACGGCGCAGTCTTCCTTTCTGTTTGTAATGAGGTCCTCCCTGCTGTGATCAAAATGGCCATGCGTCATCAGGATCAGGTCCGCCGGAAGGTCATAGCCCTCCCCCATGAAGGGGTCAATGTATATGACCTGGCCTTCTGCCGTCACGATCCTGAGGCTTGCGTGTCCCTGATATAAAAGTGTGGGTGCCATATCATCCTCCTCCGTCTGCTCTTCCTGATCGTCTTCAGCCGTTTCATGATCTTTCACCGGATCCGCGTGATCCGCTGCAAGTGACGCGCAGAACTCCTCAAAAGCTTTCTGTTCCGCATAAGACGGGAAGCTGTATTTCTGGTATTTCGACTGATCTCCGTTCCAGTAAATGTACATCCACGGGCCTCTGCTGCCGCTTTCCGCGGAATCCGTTCTTTTACGTACTTCACCGCCGGAAACGGCCCGGAAAAACTCCGACCACTGCTCATCCGTAAGCTCTGCCGTCCCGGTCAGCGTCGTGTCCTCTTCCGTGGCCGGACCGTAATCATCCTTCCGCTCTCTGGTCTCATGGAAAAACATATGCTTTCCGTCTTCCGTGTAGAACCGGTACCTTTGGTAGAACGCGTTATAGTTGATATTCTCATAGGTATAATAAAACTCGGTGATATCTCCGATCTGAATATCCTCACCGACAACGCGGGCCCCTGCTGTCCGGCCGGTCCCTCCGATCGTGACGCATCCGGCTGCCAGAAACGCCAGCATCATACTTATGGCAAGAAACAAACCTTTCTTCATCCTGATCCTCCATACAGTTCCTATGATCCGTATTCCCGCGCGGCACGCGCTGAAACAGATGCCGGCCGCGGGACGTCAGTGCATCGAAAGCCACTGAAGAAGCGACACTTCCTTCCCTTCATACACGACCTTAGCGCCGTCATAATCAAAATCACAGTCATTGTTAAACACCGGGATCCAGGAAAAATGCCCGAAATATTCAAAGGGCTTTCCGTCCACCGGGTCCGCCAGTCCGTGCAGGTCCTCGATCTTGTCCCAATAGCTGAAGTGGACGTCCGGGTTTCCCAGAGCGCGCAGGCGTTTGTATGTGGGCTCCGCGAATTTCGCCGGCGGAACCAGGGTATCTGTCTTTGCCGCGACGAACCATACCGGGAGATCTTTGATCTTTTCGATCTCTTCATCGCTGATGTATTCGTCCGGAAGCGCTTCGCATACCGGGAAAGCCGCGGCAAAAAATTCCGGATAGTCCAGGATCATACGAACTGTCATAAAACCGCCGTTGCTGTCGCCGCCAATGAACACGCGCGCCGGATCGATATCCGGATGATTCGCGATAAACTCATCAATGCAGGCCTTCAGCGCCGGGCCGTATTTGGTCTTTCCGGTCAGCTCCATACTGCCCGTACCGGCATCCAGCCAGTAGGTCTCGGTCTGAGGCGCAAGCACATACGCGCCTCCCTTGCCGAAGAACCCCTGCACCTCCGGGCCGGAGAGCGCCGTCACCTTGTTCCCGGCATAAGTTACGGCCACGTCTCTGCCGCCCTCTCCAGCGCCGTGGAGCCAGATCACAAGAGGCTTCTTCCCCGGTCCCTGCGGAGCGAAATAGCCATAACGCAGCGGGCATTCCTCATACGTTGAAATACTGTGGATCCATCCGTACAGATCCGGCATCTCACATCCGATCTTCGTATCAAATACGAGTCCCGTCACGGTATCCTTCTCGTCCCGGAAGGGCTTTACCTGGGTAATGGTATGCACGGTATGGATAAAGGTATTGAACGGGCCGTCCTGTCCGAGTTCGGACGCGAGCCAGATACCGGGACCGTGTTTGATCGCAAGCGTTACAACATCCGATTCCGCGAGGCGGTTCCCTTTGAGATCTGAGGGATAGGCTTCTGTTACCGTAAGAAATCCGCGGCTTTCTTCCATTTCCTTTGGCACGTCCGGATCAAATGAGCGGAATTTCTGTACCATCAGCTGCCTGCCGTATTGATCCAGCCGCCGTACGTATACAGAAAATGTATCCGGATCAACTGCCCCGTCCTGTACTTTTCCATCCAGTGGCAGAATGATCTTTGTCGTATAAGGTCCGAAATCCGTTACGCGGACTTCTGTGATATAGGCTCTTGCCATAAGTTTCCTCCTTGACTCGTTATTTGCACAAAAGCAACTTATTTTCGGGTGCCGGAATATCAGATTCCCTGCCACTGCCGGCATTACCAGATCAGGACCCGGTCCTCCGGAGAAAGATACATGCCGTCGCCTTCCCGGATCCCGTAAAAGTCCAGAAACTCATCAAACTGCTGCAGTACCACGTTGATGCGGAGATAGTTCATGGGGTGCTTGTTATTAAGCAGTGAATATTCGCGCTGCAATGAATCCTTTGTAAGCCACAGGTTGGCGTACGCGCGGAAAAACACGTCGTAATCAAAATCTTCCTTATCCGCCACAGCGCGCAGCGCGGCTTTCATCCCTGCCATATCCGCGCACGCTTCACCGGTCACGATACTGCCCTGAATGTTCTGTCCCTCCCAGGGCTGTATGGCATTAAAGTATGCTTCGAGTTTCGCGTTCCGCTCCTGAAATTCGGAATAATCTTCCTCCGTCCACCAGCTGGTCAGATTGCCGTCCTTATCATACTGCGCGCCGGACCTGTCGAAGGCGTGAGAGATCTCATGTCCGATCATCATACCGAGCTTTGCGTACAGCTCCTCGTCGCTCATGCTGCTGTTGTAGATATTTCCCTGCGCAATGGCCGCAAGGATGTAAATACAGTTATATGACGGAGAGTAGAAGCAGTTGACCACCTGCGGTGTCGTGAGCCACCGGTCCTTGTCCTCCTTCCAGGCTCCCCGCCGGGGTCATAACGATGCCGCTTCCTGATACAGTCTTCAGAAAATATGAATATGCGCTCTGATCAGCGGTCGAATTCTTCATGGAATTCCGCGTACACCTCCGGCAGGATCGCCGCCAGGTTCGTGAATTCCGCAATGTTATGGTACAGCAGCGCCTTCACCGGGACCAGCGGGAAGGGCGGCGCCCCGTCCGGGATCAGCTTCTTCGGCTTTCCGTCCACAATACCGTATCCCATCCAGAAACGGGAACGAAGCTCTGAGCCGCGCTCCGTCGGGCGGAGGAAATGGACCATGAGCCCGCCCATTTCATTGCCGGAGCAGACGATGGTCCCGCCGAACGCGGCATACTTTTCCGGATCAAAACCGATATCCACCGGATTCCGGAAAGAAATACGGATGTGCTGTTTGCCCATGTTGCAGTCTTCCCAGATGTCATGGGTCGTATTCCACAGCCGTTCCCGGTAGGACAGAGACTTATCGTTCGCGATCTCCGGATTCATGGTCAGGCAGTAATAATGCTGCTCAGGATTCCATATCTTGTAGCGCATGGGATCCAGTGAATGCCAGGCGAACCAGAAATCAAACATCTCCGGAGTAACACCCGGCATATCCACCAGGTTTTCCAGTACGGCGCCGCCGCCGGGAAGGTTTCCGTAGCCCTGCTCGCAGGGAAGATATCCCGGATCAAACAGGAGGTTCATGTCCTCCGGGCGGTGCAGAAGCTCCGGATCCACCGGGTCTTCGGTAAACTTGGCCGGATCCGGTTTCGCCATTTCGCGGATAAAATATTTATACAGAGGTCCGTTTTTCTCTTCTTCAGTAATCGGTACCATGTACATCCTCCTTATTTATTCCATATCCGGCGCCGGAAAACGTTCCGGCGGGATCTCCTCTAAAGAAAAGACCATTTCACCATTGCGTTTTTCCACCGCGATCCATTTGTGCCAGTGTTTGTTATCTGTTTCCGGATAGTCCTCCCGGAGGAACCAGCCCCGGGATTCCTTCCGCATTTCACTGGCCTTATAATGAAGCTTTGCCGAAAGCACCATGGCTTCCGCTTCAAAGCATTCCATCACGCCATGCGTGTCCTTCGCGGACATTTCGGGAAGCAGCGCCTCCGCCTGATCCACATAGTCCATGGCCTTTTTCATGCGTTCCTCATGCATCCAGACGGACTGCTCCACCGGAGCCATCGCCTGCTGGACGAGGGCGGTCACCTGTTTCGCCGTGACACTGCTTTTCCGCTCAAGTAACGCCGTAATGCGCGCGAACGCGGCCTGTGCCTGCGCTTCGTCATAGCCGCGGACGGAGATCTCTGCCGCTCCCGCCGCGATGCCTTCCGCGCATTTCAGCGCGGAAAATACGGCGTTCAGGATCCCGGAGCCCCGGTTTCTTCCGGGAGGCGCGGGAACCGCGCCGGCCACGCCGGATCCGCAGTAGGAACAGTCACCAATGGCATGAAGCCCGGGGAGCGACGTTTTCATCAAATGATCGACGGCGATGGGAGACTGTTCACCGATGAACAGCGGCGCCACCTCCATATCCTGATCCACCGCTGCCGCGGCTTCGTGGTTAAGTTTGCGGAAACGGTCTCCGTATCTGGGCTTCGGCGGCGGAGAGGGCGGCGCGTTTTCAGCTTTTGGCGGCGGTGGCGGCGGCGGACCATAGTCCACACGCACCGGGCCGTTGCCCTCCCGGATCTGCGTAAACCATTCGCGGATCGCGGTGGAAGGAATATCCGTCTCCCGTTCCTTCATAAAATTCTTTGTAATATGCTCATTCTTCGCGTTGTACATGACGTTTTCGCCGTATACCACTTCATTGTGGCTCCGGACCCGCGCCAGCTGGGCGAAGTTGCCGAATTCCACGTTCCTGAGCTTCGCGCCTGCCCGGTAAGCTGCCGCGATGCCGTCGCCGCGCCCGCTGCCCCACATGGAGCCGATACGGTAGTTCTGAGAGCCGGTGGCAAGCACGGTCTCTCCCGCGCGGATCACCATCGGCGTCCCGTCCAGGATCGAAAAGACCGCGGCGCCGGTCACTCCCCCGTCATCCGTAAGCAGATCGATCAGCGCGGTCTTGTCCACGAAACGGACCCCCAGCTTTTCCGCTGTTTTCCGGATATTTAAAGTGATGTCCAGGTCCGTGGCGATCATGGCCGTCATAGGGCCGGTGGGGAAGACCCGGTAACTGCCGTCTTCACGCTTCGGCAGCACCGCGCCCCAGGAAGTCAGTTTGTCCAGCATGCCCTTGTTCATCGCGACGTACTCCGCCATCAGCTCCTGGTCGCCCAGATACGCGCCGATCTTCTCCGCGTGGAATTTTACAAACTCCCAGGGATCGATACGTTCCGGGTCAAAATACTGCAGCACGCCGCCGCCCCGGTTGGCTTTTCCGGAATATCCGGCGAAATTCTTTTCCGCGACCAGCACGTCCAGTTCCGGACACTGCTCCTTCACGGAAACCGCGCAGGAAAGTCCGGCAATACCGCCGCCAATGACGAGTACGTCACAACGTTCTGTTTTATATTCCATGGCGGCCTCCTTAATGATACTGCGGGAAAGACTGCAGCAGATGTTCGCTTTCATAATCCGGGATCACCCGGATCGCGTCCCTTCTGCACACGGACTGGCAGTAAAAACAATGCTCGCAGTCTTCTACATATTGAAATACGGGTTTTCTGTTCGCGGCGTCCCAGCGGATGACATCGACAAAGCAGGACTTGTAGCAAAGCTGGCAGCCGGCGCATTTATCCGGATCAAACTCGATCCGGTGGCGGGTATTGATCATCGCGCGCTCCTTTCGGTTCTTATCTGAATAACAGGGGAAGGAATGCCCTCAGGCCCTTCCGGCACACGGTAAGCTCATGATATCCTTCGAAAACATCATGGCGCCCCGTACTGAGTCCTTCTTCGATCATCTTCTCCATCGCCTCATGGCTCGCCCTGCAGCCCGGCTCCTCCGCGCCGTTGCAGGCATAGAAGACCTTCAGCCTTTTCCCGAGCGCCACCGGGTCCTTCAAAGCCTCCGCCTGCACGCCGATGGGCGCGCTTCCGATGCCGCCGATGATCACGCCAAGGTAGGCAAACAGATCCAGATGGTTCAATACGATGCTCTGGGACTGTGCCGAACCCATGGAAAGGCCGGCCATGGCCCGGGATTCCCGGTCCGTCCTGACGCGGTATTTCTCCTCGATCAGAGGCATGCAGTCCTTCAGAAGCTCGGTCTCAAAGCCCGGGCTCCGAAGCGCAGGCGTTTCATCTTCCCTGAGAGCAAAGCCATAATTCATCACGACCAGCATCTCCTGCGTCTCTCCGGAAGCGATCTGGTTATCCAGGATATAGTTCATCTTCCCCATATCGATCCAGCCGGTCTCATCCTCTCCTGCGCCATGCTGGAGATACAGGACCGGATACTTTTTGTCCGGGTTTTCATCGTAACCGGGCGGACAGTAGACCCAGCAGACCTTCCATCGTCCGGTATGAGAAGAGCGGTAATACTCCATCCTGAGATCTCCGTGGGGCACGTCCTGGAGGAGATACCAGCCGCAGTCTTCATCTACACATTCAAAAGCATTGGCCGGTTCCTGCGCGCAGTATACGAGAGGCATCTGGTCATTCAGGACCAGCGCGCCGTCCACAAGATACCGGTGCACGTGGATGCCGGGAGTCGTCTCGACTTCCACAGTCCAGTAGCCCTGTTCGTCCTTTGTCATCGGGAACTCGCCGGCGAAGGATCCGCCGCCGCCCACGACGCTCACATGTTCCGCTTCCGGGTCATAATACGTGAGGCGCACACGTCCTCCGCCCAGATTCTTACAGGGCTCCACCATCCGGAAGGTCTCCGTCAGCTTGAAAGAAAATGGCCTGCCTGCCGGCCGGGGTTTCTGCACCTGGAAGCAGGGGGCAAAATACGTCAATGTGGAATTGATCGTCTGATTCTTCAAGATCTCCTGTTTCATATCCGCCTCCTTACCTGAACAGCCTCATGGCGAAATCCCGCGCGCAGAAGCGCCAGGTATCCCACTCATGGAATCCTCTGTAGCCCTTGCCGTCCACATGATAGCCTTCCGCTTTATAAGCTTCCCAGTCGTAGGGCATAACGTCTCCCGGGAACTCCCGGTGTGTCCCGAAGCCTTCGCGGATGCCGCCGCCATGCCACATGAGCCGGATCCGGCTGTTGAAAAGGTCCTTATCTTTAAATACTTCCGAGAAATCAAAGCTCCTTCCGAAATAGCTTCCGTCCCGGCTGACGGGCATGATATGCCCGCTGAAACAGCCGATCCAGGAGAAAAGCTCCGGGTATTTGAAAGCCGCAAGATAGGAATGGACCACGCCGAAGGAAAGCCCGGCCACCGCGCGGTGGTCTTTGTCCGGGATCGTGCGGAATTTCCGGTCGATAAAGGGAACGCAGTCCTTCGCGAGCACGTCGCAGTACTCAATGTTCTGATAGATCCCGTCCTCTTCTGTGGGGGCGAACGCGTCAAATGAATTCATGACGATGATCATCTCTTCACACGCGCCTTCCGCGAGCAGGTTGTCAAGGATCAGGTTCACCTTGCCCTGCCAGATCCAGCCGGTCTCATTTTCGCCTCCGCCGTGATGCAGATACCATACGGGATATCTCCTGTCCGGTTCTTTATCATAATTCGGAGGAAGATAGACCCAGCAGCTCCTGGTCATCCGGCACAGCTCCGAAGGATACAGCTCCATGCGGACGCTGCCATGAGGCACGTCCTTAAGAAGATAGAAGGTATTCTCCGGATCCGGCGTATCACTGTAATTCGCGAAACGCCCGCTGCCATAGCCTATGGGTTCCCGGGGATTCAGGGTCCGTACGCCGTCCACATATACGTCGTGGTAGTGGAAACCGGGTTCGATCTCTGACGCAGGGACGGTGCCTTCCCACCAGCCATCCGCCTGTTTCGTGAGAAAATGGGCATGCTCTTTCGGGAAAGTGCCGCCCCACCCGCGGATCTCCACACTCTTCGCGTCCGGCGCGTAATAATGAAATACCATACTTCCGTCTCCGGTGGTCTCAAATCCCCGGGGAGAAGTGAAATATACTCTTTCGCCATTTTCCATCCGGGCATTCTGACGGTTCTGATCGAACACCATGCCGGCGGACTACAGCGCCTGATTGAGTCTGATATCCTCTTCCATAAAACTCCTTGCCCTGCTGATGGAATTCCGTTGTTCTCTGACGCTTTCATTAAACTTACGGTTAAA
>CADCQD010000071.1 GCA_902803485.1 uncultured Eubacteriales bacterium
GCAACGGACTCTGACTCCGTCATTTTCCAGGTTCGAATCCTGGTAGCGCTGTAACAGCGGAAGGCCCGGCATTTGCCGGGCCTTTTATGTGCTTCGCACTCCCGCGATGCCTGAAACTCACAGCTTCCGCCGGCTGATACGTAAACGTATCCCCGGCGAAATCTTTGATCCTCTGGAATAAATGTTACAAAATTGTTTCAATATCTTGACATGGACGTAGGAATTTGGTAATCTATAGGTGCTATAGGTGAAAGTTGGGATCGGTCCCGCAGAGCAGCAGGGAAACATGCTTTGCACAAGATATCAGAACATGGCCGGTCTGTACACAAGATATAGAAAAGGATTTTTTATGATTAAGAAATATATTGCGGCAACTGCTTTACTTCTTTGCGCAGGCGCAGCGGTGGTCATTACCGCGACAGCGGTTTCCAGGACGAAGATCCGTCCTGCGGAAACGGATGACCTGAGTGTACAGGAAGAGTATTTCCAGGATGACGTGGATATCGTCATGGAGCCTCCGGTACGGGAAGCGGTCGTGCAGGAGGAACCTGCGGAGACCGTCCGCTCCTCATATATTCCGTCAGCAGTCAGGAACGAGCCTGAAACGAAGGATGAGCATGTCGGCATGACAGCGCTCGCCCAGGTGGACAGTGCGGTCAACGTCCGCGCGAAACCTTCCACAGACTCGGAGATCATCGGCAAGATCTATAATAACTGCGCGGCGGAGATCCTGGAAGTATCCGAACAGGATGATGGTACCTGGTACCTGATGAAGTCCGGCAATGTTCAGGGTTATATCAAGGCTGAGTTCTTCCTGACCGGAGATGAGGCGGAAGCGAAGAGAGAAGAAGTTGGTATAAAGAAGGGGATCGTGCTTTCGGAGGATGGCCTGAATGTCAGATCGGCTCCGGACAGCTCAAACCCGGATAACATTTTCACATGCTTTATGCCCGGTGTGGAAGTCCTTGTGCTGAATATCACAGACGATGGCTGGGCAGAGATCGATACAGATGACGGAACCACAGGCTTTGTCAAAGCGGAGTACCTGAATATCTGGACGGAATTCAAGACCGCCATTACAATGGAGGAGGAAGAAGCGCTCGTAGCTGAACGTATGGCTGCAGCTGAAGCGGCAAGGATCGCTCAGGAGCAGTATGAGCAGTGGCTCGCGAGTACGCAGCAGGAAACTGCGGCTGAAACCTGGGCGCTGGATCCTTCCAGCCAGGACACCTATTTAGCGGCCGCTCCTGAACCTTCACAGACCTGGTGGCAGCCTGAGACCCAGGCGCCGGATACCCAGCCTCAGACCTGGTGGCAGCCCGAGACCCAGGCGCCGACCACCCAGCCTCAGACCTGGTGGCAGCCCGAGACCCAGGCACCGACCACCCAGCCTCAGACCTGGTGGCAGCCTGAAACTCAGGCACCGACGACTCAGCCTCAGACCTGGTGGCAGCCTGAGACCCAGGCGCCGACCACACAGACGCCGGCTCCTCCCACGACAACGCCGCCTGCAGTCGCGGTTTCACCCCTCAGGAACGCGATCGTTGCGTACGCGCTCCAGTTTGTCGGTAATCCCTATGTCCATGGCGGAAACAGCCTGGTCACAGGTACGGACTGCTCCGGATTTACTTATCTGGTATATCTGAATTTCGGCATTAATCTGCCCTCCAGAACTCCTGCGGGCCAGATGTACGGCGGACGCGCGGTACCGCTGGATCAGATCCAGCCCGGCGACCTGCTGTTCTATCCGAACGACAGGACTTACCCGAATGTAGGGCATGTAGCGATGTACATCGGAAACGGCATGATCGTTCATGCAGGTAATGAAGCTACAGGTATCCAGGTCCGCGAGGCCTTCTACCGCCAGCCCATCTGCGCACGGTCATATGCAGATTGATTTTTTGAATATCATCAAAGAAGCCGCACGTTTTGTGCGGCTTCTTTGCGTAATAAGGCCTGATAAGACGGCCGTCAGGATCCGATGCAGAGTGTACGTGCTTCAGTCAGGACCATCCGTACATGAATATCATGGGATTCCCGGGGCAGCCGGCTGCAAAGGCATGCTTCCCGGCAGAGACCGATGGTACAGGAGGAGAGACCCTTAAGATAACGGTCATAATATCCGCCGCCGTATCCGAGGCGGAAGCCTTCCGGATCAAATGCCAGCCCGGGGACGATCACAAGCGAAAGCTCTTCTCCGGCAAGGACAGGAGCCGTATCGGAAGGTTCAAGGATCCCCATATGGCCGGGCGAAAGCTCTTTCAGGGAAAAGATCTCCCGCGCTGTCATAATGCCTTTCCCGTTGATCTTCGGGACCGCAAGCCGCTTTCCTTCCTGCAGCGCGGCCTCCAGGATGCCTGCGGTATCCAGCTCGCGGTCCGTACCCACGTAACAGAAAACACTTTCCGCGTCCTGCCACTCTTTCAGAACCAGAAGACGCGCGGTGATCCTTCGGCTGAGATCCTCCCGGTCCGGTCCGGCATTTCCGGAAGGATCCGGATCCCCGGCAGACGTCCTCTTCAAATATATTTTCCGAAGCTTTTGTTTTTCAGAGATCATCCGTTCTTTATTTTCTTCTGTCATAATCTCTTCCTTTATTGTTTACCGTCACCGCTATCACCGCCGTCATTTCCTCATGGCTTCCGGCTGTCATTTCACGGCTCGCGGATATTCTCAATAGTTTTCCATGAATGCCATTATAGAGCCTTTCTCACTTTTTTTCCATATCCGAAGCGCGATCAGATCGTTCTTTCCGCGTGTTTTCCGGCGTTTTCCGGGAGATAACTTGAAATTGCACTGTACTGTGACTTGTGCTATACTAAGAAAGTGGTAAACTGTCCCGTCGGGGCAGAACTGTGGGCTCAGGAATGTATAGGGAAGAAACATGAGGACGAGAAGAGCTGTTTTTAAAAATCGTTTTCTGAAAAGGGGGCAGACCGGGATGCATGATGTGCGGAGCAGAGGTCCGTCTCCGCGTCCTGCTTCCTTGTACCATATCGAGCTGACTCAGCCGGAAACGATCTCAGAAAAGGATATCGGGATTATGGGTAAGAAAAAAGAAAAAGAAAAGCGGAAAGCCATAAAAAAGAATGAGAAAGAGCTGCTGAAATTACAGGATCGCGCAGACTTTTCCATAGAAGATACACCCAGGGAGCCTTCCAGGGTCCCGGCTCCCATGGAAGCGGTGCCGGACGTAAAGAATACGGTGATCCTCAGTGAGAAGAAAGCCCGGAAGCTGGATACAGAATGCTTTGAGAACCGGGAACTGTCCTGGCTGAAGTTTAATGAACGGGTGATGGAAGAGGCGGAGGATCCGGAGAACCCGCTGGGAGAACGGCTGAACTTTCTGTCCATTTACCAGACCAACCTGGATGAGTTTTTCATGGTGCGGGTAGGATCTCTGCATGACCAGATGATACTGAATAACAGCGCACGGGAAAATAAGACCTTTATGACGCCGGGCGAGCAGATCGCCGCGATCTCCAAGCGTGTCCGCCAGCTGGCGGCCAGGAACGCGGAAGCCTTCCGGGACGTCATGGCAGGGCTCAGAAATTACGGGATCCGGCTGACCAATTTTGCTTCCCTTGAGAGGAGTGAAGCCGCGTATCTGGAAGCTTATTTCAAAACGGAAGTGCTGCCGCTGCTTTCACCTGTGGTGGTAACAAAGAAGCAGCCTTTCCCGTTCCTGGAAAATGAGGATCTGTACGCTTTCTGCGTGTTGGAGAAGAAGGGGGAACGGGAACGTGTCGGAATGGTGGCCTGTTCCATCCGTTCCCTGAACCGGCTGATCCCCATTCGGACGCATAAGGGTGAGTATATGCTGGCGGAGGAGCTGATCCTTCACTTCCTTCCGCTGGTTTTCCGTTCCTACACTGTGGGAGAAAAAGCCATCGTCCGCATCACTAGGAATGCGGATATTGACGCGGATAATATCTATGATGAAGATCTGGACTACCGGGAGCTGATGCAGAAGCTGATCCGCAGCCGCAAGCGTCTTTCTCCGGTACGGCTGGAATATACGCGTTCCATGAGCAAGAAGACCATCAGCAAGCTGTGCCAGGAACTGGAGCTCCCGCCGCAGCAGGCTTTTCTGACGGAACGCCCTCTGGACCTGTCCTTCCTGTCCACTTTCAGAAACAATCTGTACAGCACAGATCCGCAGCTGTTCTATGAGCGGCGGCAGCCGCAGAAACCGGCCGGCCTGGACGAGGCCCGTCCGATCATAGACCAGGTGCTGGAGAAGGACGCGCTGCTGTACTATCCTTACGAGCGGATGAATCCCACCATCAGCCTTCTTCAGGAAGCTGCGCGGGACCCGGACGTGGTCTCCATCCGGATGACACTGTACCGGCTCGCGAAAAACAGCCAGATCGTAAGCGCCCTGGTGGCAGCATCGGAGGCCGGGAAACAGGTGGACGTGCTGGTGGAACTGAAGGCCAGATTCGATGAGGAGAACAATATCCACTGGTCCCATATGCTGGAGGATGCCGGGTGCCATGTGATGTACGGCCTCGGGCCGTATAAGGTCCACTCCAAGCTCCTTCTGATCACCCGGGTCCGGGACGGACAGACACAGTTCATTACCCAGATCGGTACCGGCAATTATAATGAGAATACAGCAAGATTGTATACGGACCTGTGTTTCATGACCGCTAAGGAGCAGATCGGCCTGGACGCGGTGCGGGTGTTCCAGGCGCTGAGCCTGGAGGAACTGCCTTCGGATTTTGAAAAGCTTCTGGTGTCGCCCCTGGCGCTTCAGAACCGGATCCTGGAAATGATCGGGCATGAGATCGAAGAGAAAAAGGCGGGACGTCCGGCCTACATCGGGCTGAAGCTGAATTCCATTACGGATAAGGACATTATTGATAAACTGATCGAAGCTTCCGCTGCCGGCGTGAAGATCGAGATGATCGTCCGGGGCATCAACTGCCTCCATTCGGCGATTCCGGATAAAACAGACAATATCCGGCTGATCTCCATTGTCGGACGGTTCCTGGAGCATGCCAGGATCTATATTTTCGGTACGCCGGACCGTGAGAAGGTCTACATATCTTCCGCGGATTTCATGACGCGGAATACGCTCCGGCGTGTGGAGGTGGCAGCGCCTGTGGAAGAGCCGGAACTCAGGGCCAAGATCCACAGGATCTTTGAACTCCAGCTTCAGGATAATGTGAAGGCCAGGGAGCAGTCGCCGGACGGCATTTACCGGAAGATCGTGAGGCTGCCGGGAGAGGCTCCGGTGAATTCGCAGGAGATCTCCTATGAGAAAGCCTACAGCCCGGAGGGACTCTGATCCTGAGGCGCAGCACGGAAAGCGCCGCGGGAATGAAGACGGGACCATAGTGGTCATAAATACAGATATCAGAAACCATATATACAGAGTATCAAGGAGGAATTTATGAAATTCAGTGAAATGCCCTATACACGGGTAGACCAGAAGGATGTGGAAGAAAAAATGAAGGCCGCTATCGCCCGGGCTGAGAACGCGGCTTCCGGCGAGGAACTGTTTAAAGTCCATCAGGATATGTATAAGATCCAGGCGGACGTCATGACGAATATCGTCATCGCTTCCATCCGCCACGGTATCGATACCACGGATGAATTCTATGAGGCGGAACAGGATTATTACGATATGATGGTCCCGGAAATGGAGAACTATCTGAATATGTACAATAAGGTCCTGTACGAATCACCGTACAAGGACTACATGATCGAAAAGATCGGGCCGGTGGCGTTCAAGAACATCGAGATCCGGCTGAAATCCTTTGATGAGAAGCTGATTCCGTCCATGCAGGAGGAAAACGCGCTGGTTACCCGTTACATGAAGCTCCTCGCGAATGCGAAGATCCCCTTTAACGGTGAAGAATGCAATCTGACCATGATCCGGAAGTATATGACGGACAGCGACCGCGCGGTCAGAAAAGCGGCCTGGAAAGCGGCGTCGGATTATTTCCTCTCCGTAACGGATGAGATCGACGAGATCTATGACAAGCTGGTAAAGAACCGTACGGAACAGGCACATCTGATGGGCTACAAGAACTTCGTGGAGCTTGGCTATTACCGTATGAACCGGAATGATTACGGCCGCGACGAAGTGGAGAATTTCCGGAAACAGGTCAAGGAAAGCTTCGTGCCCTTTGCGACCAAGCTGCACGAGGCGCGCCGCGCCCGCCTGGGTCTGGACAGCCTGAAGTATTACGACAATGACATGTATTTCGCGAACGGGAATCCGGCGCCCATCGGCACTCCGGAAGAGATCCTGGCGGCCGGCCAGAAGATGTACCGGGAGCTTTCACCTGAGACCCGGGAGTTCTTCGATTTCATGATGGAGAATGAGCTCTTAGACGTGCTGGGACGGCCGACCAAGGAACAGGGCGGCTATATGACATTCATTGAAAATTACAAATCTCCGTTTATTTTCGCGAATTTCAACGGCACCTCCGGTGACGTGGACGTCATTACTCATGAGTGCGGACATGCTTTCCAGGGCTTCCTTACAAGAAATGATCCGATCCGCGAGCATGCGGATATTACCATGGAGACCGCGGAGATCCACTCCATGTCCATGGAATATTTCACCTATGGCTGGATGAAGAACTTTTTCGGCGACCGGGCAGATGACTATTATACGATGCATCTTGCGGATTCTTCCATCTTTGTTCCTTACGGCTGCATGGTGGATGAATTCCAGCACCGGGTGTATGAGAATCCGGACATGACGCCGAAGGACCGCAAGGATCTCTGGAAGGAGCTGGAGCGTACCTACCGTCCGCATCTGGATTATGAGGACGATCCCTTCTTCGGGGAGGGCGGCTGGTGGCAGCGGCAGCAGCACATTTTCGGCAGTCCTTTCTATTATATTGACTATGTCCTGGCTTCTGTCTGCGCCATGCAGTACAAGGTATGGATGGATGAGGACTACAAGGCAGCGTGGGATTCGTATCTGAAGCTCTGCCGGCTTTCCGC
>CADCQD010000072.1 GCA_902803485.1 uncultured Eubacteriales bacterium
CTCTTCATCCTGCCGGAAACGGAACACAGTATCTTCCGGCCTGCTGGTGAACACGTCAAACCCGGTCTTCACTTCCATCCGGCCCTGAAGCGGGCAGAACAGAAGCTTCGGAAGCGTGCCCATGGTCATCTCCCAGCTGCCGTCGCCCCGGGACTTCGCGATCTCGTGGGGCCGAAGCTTCGGCGCGAATACTACGTCCGCGTTTTCCGCTTCTATTCTGAGAATGCTGTCCTCCTGAAGGCAGATCCCGGCAGTACCGCCTTCATAGGTGAGCGTCACTGAGACCGGCGTTCCCGCCGCGTGATACGGAAGTTCTTCTCCGTTCCTCTCCAGTATCACCGGGAACAGCCTGCCTTTTCTGGGATCCTGTCCGCTGTCCTGCGCCGCGTACAGCGCGCACACATATAAACGTTCCTTTCCGTCCTCATCCCACAGGCCGAGGTAGCAGAACGTGCCGCGGCGTCCGTAACTGATCTTGTGAAGATCATATACTGCTTCTTCAAACATGTTTTTCTCTCCTGGTCTTTTCTGCCGCGCAGGCTTTCACTCCTTAAGCGCTGCTTCCCGCGTTATTTCGCGTTCTGGAACAGTTTCGCCATCTTCTCCTGGAAGGAGGGGTCCAGCGCTTTCTTCAGCTTGATCAATTCCGTATCGAAGTCATTCCGCGCATGGCTGTCTTCGCAGAATACCATGGTGGCGCGGTTTTCTTCTTCAAAAGGAGGCCAGTCCGCAAGGTTTTTATGATTCGGATCCCCGGTATGGGCAAATGCCGCCCAGGCGCCGGCCATCTCATCCTCCAGTTTTTCCACGCCCTCCTGCTGGCAGACCATGATACGGTCTGTGGTATGGAAGATATAAGGCAGATCCGCGCAGTGGAATGCTGTGAGGCCGTTGTCATAGTTCCGGAATTCCTGCGCAAATACATAGGAATAAACGGGGGCGCTGCCCGGCTGCGCGCTGCGCTTGATGATATGGTCCAGAGAACCGTACCGGACCTCCGCGTCCAGCATCAGCAGGTCAAACAGGCACTTCTCCGGGTACGCTTTCTCAAAAAGCTGCACCATCTGGTCTGTGTGATCTCCATACCGTTCCCGGATGAGCCCCAGGATCTCTTCTCTGGTGAGTTCATACTTCCGGGGAAGATCAGGATGGCGTTCAAACTCCGCGAAGCATGATCCCACCATGGTGGGCACCGTCAATGCATGGGCATAGAAGCCGTCCAGCCGGGCATATCCCTGGTAATATCCGTTTGCCAGCGGCGCCCAGCCGTCCACATTAAGTCCCCGGGCGCGAAGGCCCGGCACGACCGCGTTGTATGCCTTCACCAGATCGTGATATTCCACATCCTCCAGCTTTTCGATCTCATTTTCGGGGATCTGAAGGTATTTCAGCATTTCTCCCACCAGGATCCTGCTGGTTTCCGCGTCCGGACGCGCCCGGCGCTCATGAATTCCGCTGTGGACGATGGCTTTATGGAACAGGCCGTCCGCCGCGGGGCACTGCAGCAGCGCGCAGACTTTCCCGCCGCCGCCGGACTGGCCGAAGATCGTTACGTTCTCAGGATCTCCGCCGAAGGCGGCGATGTTGTCATGGATCCACTGAAGCGCCATGACCAGGTCCGCAAGGCCCGCGTTCCCGGAATTTTCGTACTGCGGGCCGTAGGCGGAAACGTCCAGGAAGCCCAGGATATTCAGGCGGTGGTTCAGGCTCACCATCACCACGTCTCCGTAAGCGCACATCTCATCTCCGTCCGCGCATAGCAGCTCAATTGCGGAACAGTCCGCGAATCCGCCGCCGTGGATCCAGAGCATGACCGGTTTCTTCGCGTTCTCATCCATGGAGGTCGTCCAGATATTCAGGTACTGGCAGTCCTCATTTTTCGGCCAGTATCTGTGATCCAGTGATGCCGCCTCATCCCGGTTATCCTCCCGCATGGTCGGACAGTTAAATCCGAAGGAAAGGGCATTCTTCACGCCGTCCCATGCAGGTACAGGCTCCGGCATATGGAACCGCTTCGCGTTTGCGTATTTGATCCCTTTAAATGTAAATACGCCATCGTACAGATATCCTCTGATCTTTCCCTTTGGAGTTGCCGCCACCGGATAATCCGGCGTACTGATAAATCTTCCTGCCACGTTTTCCTCCTTTCACAGAACGCCGGAGCAGTTTCCGCTCCGGCGTATATGAATTTCTTTCATTGTACATTCAGGTATTGAAGATAGCGTTCGTTTTTTTCATCACGGTCCTGTTCGGAAATGCCGAAGTAATCGATGATGTCTTTACGGATCCTGTCTATGCTGTAGTGCTCTTCATATTCCAGCGCGATCACCTTAAAGGCCAGATACTTGTGGTCCGTTTCCACGTACACCTCCAGCCACGCGATAGGGATCTCGTTGATGATGATGGGAATGTTGTACACATGGAGATGGATCGGAAACTTCTCTGAAGGAAGCATCACAGCTTCATTCCAGCGCTGATCCGAGTTTTCCCGGTACGCTTTGTAATCCGGATCATTTTCAGATGCCGGCGGATGGTCCGGATACGGCATCTCTTCCGTCTTAAGAAGCTCCGGCGCGTCCCGGAAGACCAGATGGGACTTTACGCCCATATACGCGCGCTGATACCGTTCGTCTGAACGCTCCAGCTCCGTCACACCGTATTTCTTTTCGATATATCCCCGAAGTTCTGCTGTGGAATGCGGAGAAAAACGGAGATGCTCCGTTTTTTTCTGCTCCAGCTCCTGATTCCGCCGCGCCTGCTTCCGGTACCGCTCATCCGCGCCGGCCGCCATGGAGCTCAGGCCCATCACCGTGACGGGAACCTTTCTTTTTTTGTTCTTCAGCTTATCGAATAGACCCATCGCTTTTACCGTCCGAAATATGCGTCAATGCCGTTCGCCATTCCCACTGCCAGTTTGTACTGATAATCCGCGTTTGCCAGAAGCTGGTCCTCTGTGGGGTTGGACATAAAGCCCATCTCGACAATGGTTACCGGCATCTGGCACCAGTTGATGCCCGTCATCGTATCGTCCTGCAGAACGCCCCGGTTCACAGCTCCCGTGACCGCGCACATATGCGCGGCAAGAAGGGCGGCCAGATTATTGCTTCCATTGATCACCGGCTGCGAAAGATACGGATTGCCTCCGGACGGCGCGTAGTTGATCACGCCGGTAATTCCGGCATTCGTAGAACTGTTGCAGTGGATCCGGACGAAAATATTCGCGCCGGCATTGTTCGCTGTCATCGCCCGCTCCGCGTTGCTGGAAGGGCAGTTATTGGTCGTACGGATCATCACTACCGTATATCCGCGGGCCTGAAGCTCTGCCTGAAGCCTCAGGGACACCTGCAGATTGATCTCATATTCGGGGATCCCGGTCACACAGCCCTGGGTTCCGGTCGTCAGCTTCGCCTTCATCACGGAAGATCCCGGGCCGTTGGGCTCCAGGTCGGGAATGCCGTGGGCCTGATGGCCCGGATCGATACAGACAATGATCCCGTTCGAGCCGCCGGTATAGGACGCGGGCGGAGCTCCGCCCGGTGCCTGAGGAGTTTCCGGAGGCGCTGCGGGCGTCGCTGTTTCCGCGACGCTGCCTGCCTCTTCCGAAGTTTCCTGTTCCTGGGTCTGGTCCTGCTCTGCGATCGAGCTTTCCTCCGGCGAATATCCCGTAGAAACCGCTTCCGCAAGGAAATACACCGGTTCCGCGCAGGAAATGTGCACAAAACCGTCCTGTCCTCCCACGGAAACATGGTAGAATTCATTTTCGGTTCCCAGCGTCTGGTAGACCTCGCCCGCCTCGGCAGAGAGAAGCACACCGGCGTCCGCGTCAGCTTTCGCGCGTACATTCACCGCGTCCTTTGTGATCCGGATGCCCTCCGTACAGTTCTCTTCCGCCAGCTTCTCCGCTTCTTCTCCGGTCACCACAAACTCGGACGCCACATAGCCTTCCACTCCGCCGGAACTGATCCGGGTCCAGTCTCCGCCTTCTGTTGTGCCAAGCACCTCTCCGGCGCCGTTTTTCACGATGGTCGCCACCACGGGAGCACTTGTATTCGGCTCCAGCCGGACGTTCAGCAGATTCGCGGTAACAATAAACGGTTTGCTGTATGCCTCAAGAACCAGGCTCCGTAAGTCCTCCGGTTCTGTTTCTTCTTCCTCAGTTTCCGCCGCGCTTTGAGCAGCCTCGTCCTTTTCTTCCTCCGGTTCTTTTTGCTCCGTACTTCCGGAATCCGTATTTTCAGATACGGTATCTCCGGTCTCCTGCGTTTCCTGCGCCTGTTCCGCGTTTACATCGCTGTCTTCATTGTTTCTTCTTGAACTGCGGACCGACACGACTGTAATGAGTGCTGCCGCAATGACCACCAGGGCAGCAATGATCCAAAGACGTTTATTCATAAATATACTCCATTTGCATGATACTTTATCATACCATTTTTTTCTGTTCTTGACAAGACACCCCCAAGACTCTATAATATGACCGCCCGCATACGAGATCCCGGATCCCGGACGCGGAGTACTGAACGGGTATCTTTAATTATGGAACATGACGAACTTACCAGAAATCATCTGATCGATCTCGCGCGGCAGGCGGAATCCCGGGGCACCTATACCTATTCCGGGTTTTTAGGGCTGCCGGAGCAGGACATTTATACCCGGCTCCAGCCGGAGATCTCTTTTATACCGAATACCCTGTTCGGCGGTTCTGAAGCATCGGAACGCCAGATCGCGGTTTTCGGTTCGGAAAAAGAACTGGGTTATCCGCCGGAATATCCCATCGTGGTGCTGAAGATCTCTCCGACGGCGGGCAGATTCTCTGAAATGCTCACCCACCGGGATTATATGGGCGCGATCCTGAATCTGGGGATCGACCGTTCACTGATCGGCGATATCATCGTCCGCGGCAGTGATGCATACGTCTACTGCCTGGCCTCCATCCGGGACTTTCTCTGCGACAATCTGATCTCCGTCCGCCACACGGAAGTTGCCTGCGCTTTCGCGGCAGATATGGCTCACGTACAGGATATCCCGGAGCTCCGCCCGGTCCTGACGCCGCAGAACATCAACGTAGCCTCGGAACGCATGGACTCCATTGTCGCCGGCTTTACTAATATTTCCCGAAGCCATATCAAAGAGCTGTTCCTGAGGCAGCGCGTCCTTCTGAACGGACGGATCATCACCTCCCTCAGCGCGTCTCCCAGACCCGGAGACGTCATCACCGTCCGCGGCTTTGGGAAAGCGGTATATGACGGTATATCAGGGAAGAGCAAAAAAGGGAGGCTGTACGTTACACTCAGAAAGTACACATAATATTTTTTCAGTGCAGCACAAAACCGCCTGCGGTGCTCCGGGACGTTTCCCGCGGCACGGATCAGGCGGTTTTTTATTTTGAAAGCTGCGCAGCCTCAGCCCGCTCATTTATCCCGGTCTGACCTCCCCTGTTTCAGAAGCACGGGGCCCAGGGTAAACAGAAGCACCAGAAAACCGGCCGCGCCAACCAGGTAAATACTCCGCAAAGAGATAAAGTCCGCGAGTATGCCTGCCAGCAGGTTTCCGCTGATCTGAGACAGCCCGAAAGCGGTCAGCACCCATAAACTCTGTCCCGTTGCACGGTTTTCCGGCGCCACGGTGCTGTTGATAAGCGCCGGGCTCTGCACCTCGGCTTCTCTTTTCTTCATCATTGTCCTTCTTCCGCAAACCCCAGCTGTCCATACAAATATTTCGGTACCAGCGCCCGGACCCGGATCCCGGCGTCTGTATATTCCTCTGACAGCAGGTTCCCGTATTTCCGTATCTGCTGGATCCGTCCGGCATCCTTGAACTCATATAAACGCTCGATCAGCACGCGGGAATCCATCAGAATGCTTTCCATCGCGCGAAGAAGCTCCGGCAGGCCGTCTCCGGTACGCGCGGATACGGGGAGAGATTTGTCCGCCCGCGGATCCCGGGTGAACAGGCCCTCCGGCATCAGATCGCATTTATTGAACAGCGTGATCACAGGCTTTCCCAGCGCGTCCAGCTGCCGGAGCGTGTCGTAGACCACAGCCATCTGCTGCTCAAACGCCGGATTTGCGTAGTCCACCACGTGAATGATCATATCCGCGTACCGGGCCTCCTCCAGGGTGCTCCGGAAGGCGTCCACCAGGTGATGCGGAAGTTTATTGATAAATCCGACGGTATCCGTCAGCAGGATCGTTTCTCCCGCCGGCAGCTTCAGTGCCCGCGTGGTAGGATCCAACGTGGCGAAGAGCTTGTCTTCAGACAGCACGCCCGCGTCCGTCAGCCGGTTCAGCAGCGTGGATTTCCCGGCATTGGTGTATCCGACGATGGCAGCCACCGGCAGATGATTCTTCTGCCGGAGCGTCCGCGTGACTTCCCGCTGCCTGACAACTTCCTTCAGTTCCTGCTTCAATGAAGTGATCCGCATCCGGATCCGCCGCCGGTCGGTCTCCAGCCGGGATTCTCCCGGTCCCCTGGTGCCGATACCGCCGCCCAGCCGGGACATGGCCTGTCCGAAGCCGGAAAGCCGGGTCATCCGGTACCTGGCCTGGGCCAGTTCCACCTGGACCTTTCCTTCCCGGGTGGACGCGTGCGCCGCGAAAATATCCAGGATCAGGATCGTCCGGTCCATCACCTTCATATCCAGCCGGTCCTCCAGGTTCTTCATCTGCGCAGGAGAAAGCTCATCGTCGCAGATGATGCCGTTGGCCCCCGTCTCTTCTGCCAGCTTTTTCAATTCGTCGATCTTGCCTTTTCCGATATAGGTCCCCGGATGGGCCTGCTCCAGATTCTGGACGATCCAGCCGGCGGTCTCCGCGCCGGCGGTATCCGCGAGCTCTTCAAGCTCCCGGAGCGACGCGCGGATATCCGGCGCGCCATCCTCCTGCACGCCGACAAGTATTACTCTTTCTTTTGTTTCCATAAACTCCTCATGATACCGGCCGGTCCCTGCGTCCTGCAGGACTTCCGGGAAACAGCTTCAGGCCTAGTACCGCATGAACACCGGAACGATCTTCCGTGCCGCCTTGACAAACAAAGGCTCCAGTACCTTTCCCGCGTTCTTCAGTTCCTTTCTGATCTCTATGTGCTGCGGGCATTTGGTTTCACAGGCGCCGCAGCCGATGCAGTTCGTGAGGGACGTCTGGTCCTTCCTGAGTACCGTGCACATGAAATATTCCTTCAGCGCGGCGTAATAACTCTCTGAATAGCGCCGGTTATAGGCGGAGAAAGTGCCCGGGATGTCCACATGGTGCGGACAGGGCATGCAGTAACGGCAGCCGGTGCAGCCGACCTTCATTTTCGAATTCATGATCTCACGGATCTTCCGGATCAGCTCCTGCTCTTCTTCCGTCATGCATCCCGGTTCCGCTTCCTCCGCGGTCTTCAGATTCTCCTCAAGCATTTCCATGCTGTTCATACCGGACAGGACGCAGGTCACCTCCGGCTGATCCCACAGCCACCGGAACCCCCAGCCTGCGGGAGACCGCTTCTCAGGGAACGCGCTGATCAGTTCCCGGGCTTCATTCGGCAGCTTATTCGCGAGCGTGCCGCCCCTGAGGGGCTCCATGATGATGACCGGGATGCCCTTCGACGCGGCATACCGGAGCCCGTCCGTGCCGGCCTGGGAGTACTCGTCCATATAATTGTACTGGATCTGACAGAAGTCCCAGTCATAGGCGTCGATCAGTTCCTTGAACATATCCGCGTTTCCGTGATAGGAGAACCCGATCTGCCGGACCGCTCCGCTTTCCTTCTTTTCCCGGATCCAGTCCCGGATCCCCAGCGCCGAGATCCGTTCCCAGGATCTGACGTCATTGAGCATATGCATCAGGTAATAGTCCACATGATCCGTCCGCAGCCGGGCCAGTTCTTCCTGAAAATACTTTTCGATGTCTTCCGTCTTTTTGACCCGGTAATGCGGGAGCTTTGTGGCAATGTTCACTTTCTCCCGGATACCCAGGTTCTCCATGATCTCGCCCACCGCTTCCTCGTTTCCGGGATAGATATAAGCCGTGTCGTAGTAATTGACGCCGGCTTCATATGCCCGGCGGATCTCCTCCTGCGCTTTCGGTACGTCGATCTTTCCGTTCTTCATGCTGAACCGCATGCAGCCATATCCCAGTATGGAAAGCGGATCTCCGTTCCTGTTGTTTCTATATTTCATCTTCTGTTTCCTTTCCACGTCTCCTGCTGTCATTACAGGCCTCTGCCGCCCGCCGCGGTTTCCGTTTCCGCGCCTTACAGCAGCCCTTCACTTTCCATGATCGCAAGAAGCTTCTGATCATCCGTATCCGACGGGACCGGAAGCGGCTGCGACGCGTATGACCGGATCCCGATCCCGCGCAGTTCCATGGCGCGCTTGATAAACGGCACAAAAGGAGTTCCCACGCTGTAAATGCTCATCAGGCGGTCGATCTTCCGCTGGAGCTCCGTCACGGCAGCGTAATCTTCCCGCCGGAATGCAGAGACCCAGGCACTTGTGACCTCAGGCGCCAGATTCGACAGGCCGCCGATGCAGCCGTCGCCTCCGGAGATCACGTTGTGCGCGAAGTTGTCATCAAAACCCGAGTAGATCTCAAAATCCGGCCGGAGCGGCTTCACCGCCTTGATCAGCTCCCGGGTGTGGTCCATCCCGGAAATGGTATCCTTGCAGCCGGCGATATTCGGATGCTTCAGCGCCAGGCGCCGGATGGTCTCCGCCGGGATCTGGTAGCCGGTACGGTCCGGGAAGTTATAGATATAAAGCTTTCCTTTGATCTTTTCGGCAAGCGTATCATACCAGGTTTCCAGACTGTCCCCGGTCAGCGAAAAGTAATAGGGCGAAACTACGATGACCGCGTCCGCGCCTTCATTTAACGCGTAATCGGAAAGTTCAAGCACATTTTCCAGTACCGTATCCGCGGTGCCGATGATCACAGGGATCCGGCCGCGGATCTGTTTCACTGCCAGCGAGATCAGCTGTTTCTTCTGCTCCATGGAAAACGCGAAAAACTCTCCGATGCTGCCCAGCACCAGGATCCCGTCCACGCCGCCGTTGATCAGATACTCATAGAGCGCTTCCGCGCCTTTCGTGTCGATCGACCCGTCCGCGCAAAGCGGCGTCACCGCCGGTGTAATATATTTTGCCATAGGTTCCTCCTTATTCTGCCCCTCTTGACCGGGACCTGCTGCCATATTAATATCCGGCGCCTTTCATGGCGGAAAGCGCTGATTCCGTATAGCGCTTCAGAACGCCCTTCCTTTTTGGCGGCGTCCGGAGCGGCATGGTCTCTCTCCGTTCTTCAAGTACCTTTGAAGCCTCTTCTTTTCCGATGAGCCTGCCCTGGATGCCCACCACGTTCAGGCTTCTTTTTTCAATGTCATATTCCACGATATCCCCGCTTAAGATATATGCCAGCGGGCCTCCCGCCGCGGCCTCCGGGGAAACGTGCCCGATGGCAGCGCCGCGGGTAGCTCCGGAAAAACGTCCGTCTGTGATCAGGGATACGGAACCGTTCAGCTTTTTATCACATACGATCGCCTCGGTAGTCATCAGCATCTCCGGCATGCCGGAGCCTCTGGGACCCTCATACCGGATGATCAGGATCTCCCCGGGCTCGATCTCGCCCCGGACCACCGCGTCATGAGCGGCTTCCTCACTGTCATAGACCCGGGCCGTGCCGCGCAGCCTCCTCATGTTTTCCGCGCAGGCGGAATACTTGATGACCGCGCCTTCCGGTGCCAGATTTCCTCTGAGGACGGCGATGGAACCGGTCTCCTTTACCTGATCCGGCGGCAGGATCACGTCCTCCCGGTTCAGGCCGTAATTATGGAGATACCCTTCGCCCCGCTCAAAAAATCCGCTTTTTCTTATATCCTCCAGGTTTTCACCCAGAGTCTTTCCGGTCACAGTCATGACGTTAAGATCCAGATAGTCCCTGAGTGCCCACTGGATGGCCGGCACGCCGCCCGCGAACCAGAAGGATTCCGTCAGATGTTCTCCGCTGGGATCGATATTTCCGATGTGCGGGATCACTTTGTTGATCTCATCGAACACCTGAATATCCAGATCGATGCCCAGTTCTCCTGCGATGGACGGCAGATGCAGCGTTGCGTTCGTGGAGCCGCCGATGGCACTGTGGACAATGACCGCGTTTCTGAATGCCGCCGGCGTCATGATATCCGAAGGCCGGATCTGCTTCCGTACCAGTTCCATGACTGCTCTTCCGGCCAGCCGGGCATATGCCGCCATATCCCGCATGGTCGCGGGAACCAGGGCGCTTCCCGGGAGCGCGATACCCAGGGCTTCCGCCATACACTGCATGGTGGAGGCGGTGCCGAGGAAAGTACAGGCGCCTGCGGAAGGACAGCCGGTCAGCTTGTAGTTTCTTACCTCTTCTTCCGTAATATGGTCATGCTGTTTCTGTCTGAGCGAGATGGAACCTGCCACTAATGACGTGGTCTGGTCCGGACCCGGCCGCATGCTTCCGCCCGGCACAAAGACCGCGGGAATATCCACCCGGGCGATCGCCTTCAGGTGCGCCGGGATCGATTTGTCACAGGAGGAAGACAGCACCATTCCGTCCCAGGGAACAAAACCCGCGTGCAGCTCCACCATATC
>CADCQD010000073.1 GCA_902803485.1 uncultured Eubacteriales bacterium
CCCCGCCGTTTCTATAATGGGGTGAGGTATGAATTTTCGAACAAAAAGAAAGCTGATGGGGTATGTATTCCTGCTCCCCTCATTCTTCTTCCTGGCATGCTTCCTTTTGTTCCCGTTCTGTAAGTCCACGGTGATGAGCTTCACGAACTGGAATGGCATGAAGCCGGAATATAAGTACGTCGGATTTAAAAACTATATTGATTTGTTCGGCAACCAGAATTACTGGAATGCCATTATGGTCAACCTGAAATTCGCCGTGATTTCCACGGCGATCCAGACCTTCTTGGGCTTTCTTCTGGCATATGCTGTTTTTAATATGTCCAGACGCTGGCAGAACTTCTATAAGGTCGCTCTGTACATCCCGGTCATTTTGCCCGCATCTGTCATTGCGGTCATGTGGAAATTCCTCCTGGGACCGCAGACCGGTCTGGTCAATACGATCCTTCGTGATATCGGCCTTGGATCTTTGGCCCATGGCTGGGTCGGTGAAAAGGAAACAGCACTCGGTACCGTTATTTTTGTCAATACCTGGCAGTATATCGGCTTCACCATGGTACTGTTTTATATTGCCATGAAGAATATCTCCACGGAGGTACTGGAAGCGGCGGAAGTCGACGGAGCGAATAAGTTCCACAAGCTGATCCATATCTTTACACCGATGACCGTAGGTACTACGGAAACAAACGTCATTCTGTCCATTACCGGCGGTATGAAGAGCTTTGCGCTGTTCTATATGCTGACCGGCGGCGGCCCCGGCAAGACCACGAAGGTAGTATCCATGTTGATCTACGAGACCGCATTCCAGGACTTCAAGTTCTACCGGGCACTGGCCATGGCAGCGGTTCTGTTTATAATCATTCTCATTCTTACACTGATCAGCCGGTATATTGGCGCCAAGTATAATTATGAGAATGATGACGGTGAAAGAACCAGAAGACGCAACAGAGCATAGGAAAGGAGGCACAGAATGAAAAAATCAGACCATGAAGCAATGCCTGTGAGAACTAGAAAAAGCCTCCCGCTGATGGTGCTCAGCCAGATCATTCTGATCTTCCTGGCGATCCTGATCATTTACCCGCTGTTTTTCGTACTGATGACGTCATTTAAGTCTAATTATGACGTGATTGTGAATCCGTTCGGGATCAAGACCTTCCAGCCGAGCAATTATGCCGAGGCCTGGCGAATCGGTATGATCGGCCAGTACTTCATGAACAGCGTTATTACCACCGGAATTACACTGCTGATTCAGATGATCGTCATTGTATGCGCATCCTATGCTTTCGGCAAGCTCCGTCCCTGGGGCAGCCCGGTGCTTGAGATCGTCTACATGTTCGGCTTGTTTGTTACCAGCGAGATGATTACGATCCCGAACTTCGTAACACTGAAATCCTGGGGACTGAGCGGTACCCGCCTTTCCCTGATTCTGCCTTACGTGACGAATGGTCTTGCCATGGCAACCTTCATTATGACTGCCTTTGTCAAGAGTCTTCCGAAGGAACTGGATGAAGCAGCCATGATCGACGGCTCCGGTGTAGTGAATAACCTGCTCCGGATCACGCTCCCTTTGATGAAGCCAGTCATTGCGACGGTAACCATCTTCAACTTCCAGGGTTCCTGGAGTGAATTCTACTGGGCGCTGATCGAAGTAAAGAAGGATGCCATCAAGACGCTGCCGCTGGGTCTCATGAATTTCCAGTCCCAGTACAATTCCGAATACGGTACCCTCTGCGCAGGCCTGATGATCGCCACACTTCCGGTGCTTCTTCTGTATCTCCGCTGTTCATCCTACTTCATCGGAGGCATGACTGCGGGCGCTGTGAAGGGCTGACGACAGGCTCCATCTGAAGGACCTTTCGTGATGGAAGGAAACGGGAACAGAACTTTCTACGGACAGGAGGTTTTACGTAATGGCAACAAGAACAATGCCCTGGTACGAATTCGCGCCGGGCACGTATGAGATCGATGAGTTTGACTGTGACTCCGTATTCCTGCTTGTGGGCACGGAGCGGGCGCTTCTTCTGGACACCGGTGTGGGGATCGGAGATCTTCGGGGCCTGGTGGAACAGATCACGGATAAACCCTATGACGTGGCGGTCTCCCATGGACATATGGACCATGTGGGCGGTGCGGCCTGGTTTGACAGGATCTGGCTGAACGAGAAGGACTGGGATGCCTTTCCTTATGACGGAGCCGTTGAAAACCGCCGGGGTTACGCGGAGATGATCCGGAAACGGACATCCGGCCCTGGCCGAAGAAGGCCGAGCGGCTGCCGCTTCGTGACGGGCAGAAGTTTGACCTGGGCGGCGGACGGGTCGTAACCGCCTGGGAATGCCCCGGGCATACCCCCGGCGAGATGGTATTTATTGATTCCGCGACCAGGATCCTGTTCGCGGGAGATGCCGTCAATAACAACCTGGGTTACTGGACAAAACGCGGCACGCCGGCTTTCGTCAGCGTCGAGAGCGCGGGACGTGCCCTGCGGCGGATCTATGACATGAAAGACCAGTATGATCGTGTCTATAACTTCCATCATGATTACCGCGGCTTCGGCGCGCCTTTAGGTGACTATGTACTTCCGAAGGCGGTGAAATACTGCGAGGATCTGGTGGCAGGCCGTGCCAATATCATGACGCTCCCGGATCCTTTGGGCGCGATGCATGGAAAGCCCACAATGGACGTGGTCTCTGATGACGGACGCAGCTGGATCTGTTACAGCGAAGACAGTATTCTGGATGATTAACAAATGGATAGATCCCCGGCAAAGAGCCGGGGATCTTTTCATCAGTATGCGATTTTTTTGTAATTCTTCCATCTTCCCGACAGGAAATACGGGAAGACCACCAGGCCGTAGCCGTAGCTTGCGATGGCTGAGCCGTACCAGAAGCCCTGGATACCGAAAGCCAGGACCACACCCAGAAGATACGTCAGGCCGATCCGGAGGATGAAGCCCTCCACAACGCCCATAATGAAGTTGATCCGGGACTGGCCCAGGCCGTTGATCAGGCCGAGAGAGGGGCTTCTGACGGAAAATCCCATGAAGGAAATAGCCGCCACAGGCGCGTAGAGCCGGGCCATGGAGAGAACTTCGGGATCTGAATTGAAGAGTCCGAAGACCCGTTCCGGGAACAGCAGGACCAGGATGCTCAGGATGCTGACAAACGTGAAATCTGTAAAGAATACACGCCAGAAGGCTTTTCCGGCACGCTCGGTATTGCCTGCGCCGAAACACTGGCCGATCATCGCGGCGCTGGAGACATTCATGGAATTCGCGACGATCAGCGCGATATTGTTCAGACGGCTGCCTACGCCGGTGACGGCGGATGCCGCGACTCCGTAGGTATTGATAAATGAGCTTACAAAAAGTGTGGAAATACTGGCGGCACTGGACTGGATCGCGATGGGGATCCCCAGACGGAAGACCGACTTTACGATCACAGGATCCGGACGGAAGCTTTCTTTTTTAAAGTCAAAAGAGAAAGCTTCTTTATTTTTGTAAAGATAGACCATGGACAGCAGCAGAGAGATCCCCTGGCTGAGGACGGTGGCGAGAGCGGCGCCGAAGGCTCCCAGATGGAAGACCGCGATCAGGAGAAGATCCAGGAAGATATTGATGACGGTACTGATGGCCACGAACATCATGGGGTGCCGGGAGTCTCCCATGCCGCGAAGGATGGAACTGACCATGTTGTAGCCCAGGGTGAAAATGATCCCGGCGCTGCAGCAGAGGATATAGTCCCGGGCGCCCGCAGCGGAATCCTGAGGCGCGTGAAGGATCTGGAGAAGTACCCTGAAAAACGCGAAGCTCAGCACCGTGAGTACGGCGCTCAGGATCAGAATGCTGGAAAAAAGAGTGCCGATGACCTTATTCAGCCGTTCCCGGTTTCCGGAACCCACCACCTGGGATACGATGATCTGCCCGGCGGTGGCAAAACCCATGCCGAGGAACATAAACAGATGCAGCACGTCGCCGCCGATGGTCACGGAGGAAAGCCCTGCTTTTCCCACAAACCGCCCGATGATGACCATATCCGTCATGTTATAGGCTGTCTGCAGGAGATTGGAGAGCATGATGGGGAAGGCAAACTGCAGCAGCTGCCAGGTCACAGGTCCCCGGGTCAGGTCTTTGATCAGCGTCTTTTTCATATGAAGATCCATCCTTTGGCTGTATTCGTGATCACCGCTAAGCGGGCTGCAAAAAGGGATGCCGGCAAAAGCTCGGCATCCCAACTGCTTTATCGGAAACATTATAGTAGATTATTTCCGAATCATCAAGTAAAATGTAAATGATATGAACTGCTGTTCCTGCGCGGTTCGATCGTCAAAGAAAAAGAAAAGAGGATAAGGCAATGAAAAAAGCGTGGACGACAGTGAGCCGGAACATAGTTCTGGCGCTGGTCATCATAAGCATGCTGTTCCAGGCGGTACCCGTATCCGCGGCTTTCGGAAAAGGCCGGGGAATGATGCTGAAAGATGAAGACACCTATGAGGCAGTGCCCTGGCTGGACTGGACCATGGAGGGCGGCATCTATCATCTGGTCAACAAAAAGAGCGGCCTTCTGCTGGACGCGGAGGGAGATTCCAATCACTCGGAAGAGCTTTCCGCTGTGCAGATCTATGAGAAAACGGAGGGCAGTAATCCCAGCCAGCAGTTCAGGATCTCCATGGGGACCGGCGGCTGGAATATCCTGCCCTGCAGTAATACGGATCTGGTGGTGAATCCGTACAGCAACGCGCCGAAGATCGGCACCCGCATCAATCTGTATCACAGAGATACCGACGACATTACACAAAGCTGGAAATTCAAATGGATCGAAGAAGAGGAAGGCTGGATCATCAAAAGCGCGTATAATGAAGATCTGGTACTGACAGCGGCAGGAAGTGCAAACAAGAGCCGGGTGATCCTCAGAAAATACAGGGAACACAGCACTGCTCAGATCTGGAACATCGTTCCGTACAGGAACGCCGCGCCGGAGAATGCTTTGATGGTCAACGGGAACTGCCGGATCACGCTTCCCGCGGACTGGGAAGGCCGGTACTTTACGCAGGTGACGGATTTTAATGGAAGACCCTGCACGGACTTTTACAGCAGCGTCTGCTGGGAGAATTATGAGGGCAGCGGCAGGCTGTTCAGCATCTTTTCCTGTGACGCGGTCGATGAAAACTGGCCGGACTATACGGTCCTCGGCAGCGCGGACGGACAGTATATCGTCCTGACGCAGCCATCGGACGTGCAGTTTAATCCGGAAAGCGTCGACGCAACGAATGAATACATCGATATGAGCGCGGATATCGCCGGGATCATTGCCGGCGCGGAGTGCGGCATATTCCCGGAGGATGAAGGCGGAGCGGCTATCATTCCCTGGCATTATTACGGCCACAGCGGGGAGTATGAAACGTATATGGGCGTGGATGATGAAGGCAGGCTGATCGAGACCCCTGAAGGATACATGCTGCAGGATCCGGAGAGGCCGCTGTATGACCGCGGCTGGTTTTACGATCCGGACTCGGAGACCGGCCGGGCAAAGAACCTGGTCCTTCCCGGCGTCTGGTCCGCGACCCGGGATATGTGGACCGAAGGCAGCAAGGAGGAGTATCCGCTGTTCTCCATAAGCTTTGGCCTTGATGGAACGGTGGAGATCCTGGACGGCAGCGGCAGCATCATCACGGGAACTTACCTGTTGAATGTGTCTGATGCTGAGACTACGGTCATTGCGCTGGTGGATGCGGATGGGTATGAAGATCAATTGATCGTGAGTGTTTATCATATGAGTATGGAGATCTACGGACTTCCTGAGATCACCGTTGAGAATGCTGACGGCAGTACACGAAAGACAAGGATCTGGGGACTGGAATACCGCGGCGCCGGCATGGTCCATGACTGGATCGGATAAGCGGATCTGATACCGTTTACTGCATTTTGGAGTTTTCTGATTTATGGAAAAGAATTACCGCAAAACACTGACTGCCTGTTATCTGGGTTTTATTACACAGGCGATCGCCTCGAATTTCGCGCCGCTTTTGTTTCTGACTTTTCATAAGGAATACGGGGTCTCCCTCGGAAAGATCGCGCTGATCCCCACGGCATTCTTCATTACTCAGATCCTCGTGGACGTTTTCTGCGCCAAATATGTGGACCGGATCGGCCACCGGCGCAGCGTGATCCTTTCCGAGATCACGAGCGGCCTGGGACTCGCGGGACTTGCGGTGCTGCCGGATCTTTTCCGGGATCCATTTACCGGGATCATCCTCTGCGTCGTGATCTATGCCGTCGGCAGCGGGCTGATCGAGGTCATGGTCAGCCCGACGGTCGAGGCCTGTCCTTTTGAGCATAAGGCCGCGGTCATGAGTCTGCTGCATTCCTTTTACTGCTGGGGATCTGTGGGCGTTATCCTGCTTTCAACGCTGTTCTTTGCCGTGTTCGGAGTAGAACACTGGAAGTGGCTGGCCTGTATCTGGGCGCTCGTCCCGCTGTATAATATCTACAATTTCGCCACCTGCCCGCTGGAGCGCCTGACGGAAGAAGGCAAGGGTATGACCATCGGCGAGCTGCTTAAGATCCCGGTTTTCTGGATCGCCATCGTCCTGATGATCTCCGCGGGCGCGTCGGAACTCTCCATGGCCCAGTGGGCGTCTGCCTATACGGAAGCAGCCCTCGGCTTCACGAAGACGGCAGGGGACCTGGCAGGCCCCTGCCTGTTCGCGGTAACGATGGGGATCTGCCGTGTCTTTTACGGCAAATACGGCAGTAAGATCGACCTGGTGAAATTCATGATGGGTTCCGGGATCCTGTGTCTGTGCTGTTATCTTCTGGCTTCGCTTTCGTCAAGCCCTGGTCTTGGGCTTCTGGGCTGCGTCATCTGCGGCTTTTCCGTCGGCATTATGTGGCCGGGGACCATCAGTGTGATCTCTCCCCGGCTGCCCCGGGGCGGCACGGCGCTTTTCGCGATGCTTGCGATGGCGGGCGATCTGGGGGGATCCGCGGGTCCGAGCCTGGTGGGCGCGGTCACCCAGAGAGCCGGCGAGCGGCTTCAGTCCGGCATGCTGGCAGGGAGTATTTTCCCGCTGATGCTGGTTGCCGCGCTGATCATCCTGAAAAGGATACAGAAGAAAACCAGGTAATTCTTAATCAATTCTTAAACCTTCTCCTGCTTGTTTCTTAATCGGAGCCACATTATACTGTTACCATAACAAGTGAGATCTCGCATACAACATTTCTCCGGGGAGTGCCGATGGCGGCGCTTCCCGGAGACCATGGATGAATTCTGCGGAAAGGATCTCTCTTTATGGAAACATTAAAGCTGGTCAACTGGATCATCAGTATCATTTTTTTCGTATGTTACGCGTATCAGTTTATCTTTATTCCGGTCGTATGGCTGCGAAGGCCGCGTCCCCGCACGATACCGGCACCCCACGACTACGCGGTGCTGATCTGCGCAAGGAATGAGCAGGAGGTGGTCGCGGATCTGATCGCCAGCATCCGCCGGCAGAACTATACAGCCGGAAAAGTCAGTATTTTTGTTCTTGCGGACAACTGTACGGATCATACGGCCCGGATCGCGCAGGCAGCCGGAGCCACTGTTTATGAACGGTTCCACCAGAGCCGGAAAGGGAAGGGCTATGCCCTGGAAGCGCTGATGGAGCATATCCGTGAGGATCACCCGGAGGGCTTTGACGGTTATTTTGTTTTTGACGCGGACAATATCCTGCCGCCGGATTACATAGAACAGATGAACCGGACGTTTTCCGAGGGATATGAGATCGTCACCAGTTACCGGAATTCCAAGAATTACGGCGACAACTGGATCAGCGCGGGTTACGCCCTGTGGTTCCTCAGAGAGAGCCGTTACCTGAATCACGCCAGGCATCTTCTTCATTCCAGCTGCGCGGTGGGAGGCACCGGCTTTTTGTTCAGCCGGGCAGTTGCGGAAGAGATCGGGGACTGGCCCTTCCATACGCTGGTGGAGGACATCGAGTTTTCTGTACACGAGATCACCGGAGGACGTAAGATCGGATTCTGTCCGGACGCCGTTCTTTATGATGAACAGCCTACGCGGTTCCTGCAGTCCTGGAATCAGCGGAGCCGCTGGTGCAAGGGCGCCCTGCAG
>CADCQD010000074.1 GCA_902803485.1 uncultured Eubacteriales bacterium
ACGACTTCTGCCCGGCTGGACGGCGGATACTCCTGATACTCTTCATTCTTGACCGCAATGATCACCTGATAGTCATCTGTATACTTTGTCAGTTCAAACAAAGGCAGGGTGGCATCTCCAAACGTCTGCGGATCGATCCCTGTATACAGGAGTTCAACTTTATCGTCCGTGCTCATCGGCGTAAAGCAAAGCGGCAGGAAGCCGATGATCTTGTTCACCGCGATCTCACTGTGGCGAAGCGTCTCGCACGCTTTGGCCTCCTGGACCGAAACCACACCATCCATACGGTAGATTTCCACATCCATTTCGTTCAGGGTCGGAAAAGGAAGGATCTGGTGCTTCAAAAGATCCGCCGCGAATCCCAGAAAACCGCTGTCGCTTTTTCCTGCCAGGATCCCGAGATCATTTGTAAACCATCCGATATTCGGATACGCACCTGAATACATCTTCGTATTGACAGATGACAGGATCACCATTCTTTCCGGATCCAGGATCTGCTCCGCCGCGTTCACCGCAAAGCCGGAAAAACAGCTGTCAAAAACGATTACAGCTCTTCCACGTACACCGCTGAAAACGCTCACGAGATCCTCATAAGGGATCAGCGTCCCCTCTTCGTGTATATCCCTTGCGTCATCATCATAGGAATAATCCGAGTTGTTTCCGGCAATATGTGCGCGGAGATTTTCCAGACCGTGCGCGTTCACATAAAAATACGTGAGGTCATTGTCGTCTGTTTCCAGATCTCCGATCTGCTCCCTGATGTCCTTCCAGTCCTCATTATAGCTGCTGATCACAACATCCACCGGAAGGCCGTTAAAATAGCATTGTGACCATGTATCATTCATGATGCCTGTATCATTCTCAATACTTGGATCCGATCCATTATTCCATCCAAGGATCACCGCCCTGGGTTCAGGGGCAATATCCAGGTCGCAGGAATACTCACAGGATCCGTAATTTTTACTTGTTACTTTCAGCTTGAGCCACGGAACGATGATCCCGCCTTCCTCATCCAGATGGATGTGGTTGTTTTCATAGGTCCCGATCAACGCGTCCAGCAGCGGATTATCACGCCTGATCTCATCCATGCCCCGGATCTTTATGCGAAGCGTGCACATCCTGGTACTTCCGGCCTTCATATCATGAAGCATTATCTTATATTTGTTATCCGGAAGAGGTGCGATCTCATATGGCCCGGTCACGTCCAGGAATTCGATCAGTTCATGCGCCTGAACGATCACCTCCACGTCTTCCGCTGTATCTGGGGCGTCCTCCCCGTCACCCTGATCACAGGAAACGGTAAGCCAGGCGTCCAGCCGGCCATCCGCTTCCGGTTTGCTGTACTCTACAGATAACGACACCTGCGGCGGCACAATTTCCGTATCTTCCTCCTCCGAAAAAACAATAAAACCATTCCTGAAAAAGATTGAAGCAAGCATGATGGCGGCAAGCAAATAGCTGATCAGCCGTTTATTCATTGACAGGTTCCTCCTGATTCTCCAGATACCGGATCAGTACATTCAGTCCGCCGGTGGGTACGCAGAACCGAGCGCGGCTGACCCTTATCTCTTCATAAACCTCATTAAGACCGAACCACTGCACTTCCTCTACTTCGCTTTCCTGCAGGGTCAGAGAGGCGATGTCCACCGGTTCCCGGTAGACGTATACAAATGTGACCTCATTATCCCGGAAGAGCTTTCCGCGAAAAGTCTTTTCATACTGCGTCCGGAAGTTTCCGGCAAAATGCAGCTGTTCCTTATCCGCCGCAATGCCCAGCTCTTCCTGAAGTTCACGAAGCGCCGACGGCAGAGGCTCGGAGCCTGCCGGTATATGCCCGGCAGAGGAAGTATCATACATTCCGGGAAAAGAATCCTTTTCTTCAGAGCGCTTCTGCATGAGGACCTGCTTCTGCCCGGCGCATTCTCTGACCACCCAGACGTGCGCTGTTCTGTGCAGGATCCCGTCCCTGTGCGCCTGTTCCCGGGAAACGGTCTCCCCGGTGGGCAGGCCTTTTTCATCACATATATCCAGATATTCCATAGGGATCTGTCAGTCCTTTTCTTGTTTTTTCTTTTGTAAAGCGAATGATGGCACCGGGATCTGCACAATAATGATCGCGGCAAACATGATCACGCAGCCCGCAAGTTCACCGGTACTCATCCGTTCGTTCAGAAGCACGACGCCGCCTATGACCGCGAATACGGATTCCAGACTCATGAGCAATGACGCAACTGCGGGTTCCGTAAATTTCTGCGCCACGATCTGCAGCGTGTATCCGATCCCGCAGGATGCCAGTCCGCAGTAAAGGATGGGGATCAGGGCCGCTTTCATATCCGCCAGGCTCGGGGTTTCAAAAAGAAACGCGGCGATCCATGAGATCACGGATACGACCAGAAGCTGGATCGCAGCCATACGGATCGGATCCGCCCGCTTGACGTAATGGTCGCACCATAGGATATGGCCGCTGAACAATACCGCGCAGACGCATACCAGCGCGTCTCCATAAGACAGCCTAAAGCTTTCAGTCATGCACAGAAGATACATGCCGATGAGCCCGAGAAGCACGGCAAGCCAGACCAGCCAGGTACTGCGTTTCTTAAAAATCAGAAAATTGATGACCGGAACCAGCAGAATATAGAACGCCGTGATAAAGCCGGCTTTTCCCGCGGACGTATAAATGATCCCTGTCTGCTGAAACAGGCTGGCAAACGTCAGAAATATACCGCATCCCAGACCTCCTGTCCAAGTATTCCGCCTCATCTCTGCTTTCTCCGCCGGATTCGCATCCGCCGCGTGGTTTTTCCAGAATAATGAGAGCGTCCAGATGGCAGCTGCCGCCAGAGTCATCCGGGCCGCGGTAAAGGTCATGGGGCCGATATGCTCCATCCCCTCGCGCTGAAAGGCAAATGCCAGGCCCCAGATCACAGCCGTAATGATAAGAAGAATATTTCCAAGCAGTCTCTTATTCAAGTATTTTCTCCCTGCACACATTTACCGCATAACTTCTGACAAACTTCTGAAGCGCGTTTTCGTCTTCCGGTCCAGCCTTCATAGTATCTCCGATATCCAGCACATTCCTTTCGGCAGCGCTGTAAGGCCGCCATTCCGGCCGGGCATCGCAGACCCCGCTGCCGTCTTTACCGTTCGGATCACCGTATTTAATGAAATTACACCAGTATGCCTGAACATTCTCCGCGATCTCATCATCCAGCGCCGTTGCTCCGGGTATCTCCCTCTGCCTGCCAAGAACATACTGGGTCTCCAGGCCATGGTGCGCTTTGCCGGCTGCCGGACTCGGATGAGAGAAGGAGAATACATATACCGGCGCTCTCCCGTTCTCTGCCTGAAGTTCCGCAAAAGCTTTCCCGGCGCAGTGCATGGTATGCATGTCATGCATCAGTTTTGCCACCTGCTCAGGCGTTTCCATACCGTATTCTTCACAGAGTCTGACACCTTCCGCGCCGAACAGGTCTTCTGTCTGCTTCCTGAAGACCGCAGGATCAATGAACATGGCAAAGCCGCCGGCCTCATCCTTTGTCGTCCCGAGAAGATAGGGAATATTGTGATTCATCAGGCGCATCGTACATTCGTTAGAAGGCCTCGGAAGAAGGTAGCCGTCCCCGCAGATGCCTAAAGAAACACCGTAATGCAGGCGTCTTCGGAAAGAGGACTCCGGATTCCGGATCAGTTCTTCATAACTCATGGCGCGGAGTTCTTCCACATGATGCTTCCCAAGCGCTTCCGTAAACTCAACGCCTGCAGCCTCCAGCTCCTGAAGAGTATCGACCTTATATTCCTCCGGATAAGACGTGGGATCCATACCCAGGCTGCTTTCAATGATCGCGCCTTTGATCTTCCCTTCCGTCAATGGAGAACAGGCCATGGCCTGCGTGGAAATGGCACCGGCAGAACATCCTCCCACCACGATATGAGAGGGGTCGCCGCCAAAGGCACTGATGTTTTCTCTTACCCAGTCGATGGCAGCCACCTGGTCCAGATGCGCGTAATTCCCTGACGCGCCGTAAGCGCTTTCTGCGCTCAGCTCCGGATGCGCGAAATAGCCCATAATACCCAGGCGGTAGTTCATATTGACAAATACGATGCCCCGCTTCACAAACGGTTCGGGACTCGCATTTCTTCCATTAGCAGATCCGCAGCAGCAGGCGCCGCCGTGGAACCACATGAAGACCGGCAGTTTCGCGTTCACATCCGGTGTCCAGATATTCATATACAGACAGTCTTCGTCCTGTTTGAGGTCATACAGGCCTTCCGTAGGATCATTCCCGGGAATCGCCTGAGACGGCGCCTGCAGCGAGATCGCGCTGAATTCCAGCGCGTCCCGTACACCCTCCCAGGGTTCCGGTCTTTCCGGAGCTCTCCATCTCAGTTCTCCCACCGGAGGTTTTGCGTATGGGATGCCCAGAAACTCATAAAAACCATCTCTTTCCCTGCCCCTCAGTTTACCATATTCCGTACTGACGATCATTCCCGTCACCTGCCTTTCATTGATGATAATTATTTATTCGTTTTGTCCGGACGCTTCCTTCAGTAATTGTTCCAGCAGCTCCGGTTTTACTGAACCGACCTGGTTATAGATCACGCGGCCTTCCCGATCCAGTACGATGGTCTGCGGCATGGCATCCCCTGCACCTGTGATATCCCACACTAGCTTTTCCGGAGTGTCTACCGCAAACGTGATATGGTTCCAGTCATGACCGGAGAGATACCCGGGTATATCTGTAACAGTCATGGAATGATGAACGGCCAGTACGGTAAGATCCTCCGGATGCTCTGCACGGAGCGCGTCAAAATAGGGAAGTTCTTTCACACATGGGCCGCAGTATGTGGCCCAGAGATTAATAAAGACCACTTTCCCCCGATGGTCGGAAAGACGAAATTCGGAGCCGTCCATACACGTGATGGTAAAATCCTGAAGTTCCTCTCCTTCTTCATATCCGCTGACGCTGCTTTCATTTCCCGCCTGTGGATCCAGAACACTATACCAGAGCAGCGCAAATATCAGTACCGCCAGCGCAGACGCCCAGATAATTCTGATCGTCTTTGTCCTTTTTTCCTGATTCTTTTTGTCAGGATTATTGAAATGATCATTTGTTTTTAATGTTATTTCTCCTGCTTTAATAGATATGGCATTTGAAGCGCAGACCCGCATGCATTTTCCACAATGGATGCATTCGTGATCGCCGATTTTCTGTACGTCCATCTCACAGCTTCTGATACAGGCATTACAGTGGGTGCACCGGTCCATATCCACCCGTACGCCTACCAGTGCCAGTTTGCTGAACATTCCGTAGATCGCGCCCAGAGGACACAGGAATCTGCAGAAGGCCCTGTAGCAGAAGATACAGGCCAGGATAATGCCGAGCATGATCACAAATTTGCTCGTGAATATCGCGCCGAGCATACTGAAAAAGTCCGCGTTCCGTGGATGCGAAAGCAAGCTGACTGCGCCTTCCAGCGTGCCTGCGGGACAGATATACTTGCAGAAAGCAGGAACAGCCATTCCGCTTCTGAATGCATACCACAGAGGAAGCGCCAGTACAAACAGAAGCAAAATAACATACTTCAGATAAGACAGGACTCGTGTGATCCTGCATTTTTTCAACTTCGGAGTCGGGATCTTATGAATCAGTTCCTGCAGCAGGCCAAAAGGACAGATCCATCCGCATATGGTCCTGCCAAGCATTAGTCCGAACAGTATGAGAATGCCGAATACATAAAAACCCGCGCGGTTCTTTGACGCAGCCAGCGCGTTCTGAAGAGCGCCCAGCGGACAGGCGCCTACAGATGACGGGCAAGAGTAACATTGAAGCCCGGGCACGCACAGCGCCTTCGTCTTTCCGGTATATAGTTCTCCCTTTATGAATCCCTTAAGATGCGCGTTGTACAATACGGCAGCATACAGCTGGATCAGCCGGCGCTGACTCGGAAGATATCTCTTCATCCGCTTTAATTTTATAGAATATTCTCCGTTCACCAAGTCCGATACACTCCGTACAAATGTTGATCGCTTTGATCAGCACATCCATCAAACTGCCATTGATCACTCCGGAAATAATGAAAAACGCGGAAATCAAGGCCAGGCAGATCCATATGACTTTGATTTTGCGATTATTTCCAGTATATAAAGTATTTTTTTTACAAATTTGTATGCTATTATTAACGATATTTTCCTGCTTAAAACAGAGTTTCTCTTTGTAATCCTTTTTTACGAAGATCTTGTAAATCAAAGAAGAAAAAACAGCCAAAATAAAGGCAGGCGCTGCAACCCGGAGAGCATCTCCCGCTCTCTCCCTCGTGAAGATCCAGGCTTCCGGATGACCGTCAGCCTGGTATGCAGCACCTGTCATATATATACGGATCGCAGAAACAGCCAGAAGGATCACACACAGTGTCCACAGTCCTGCGCATAAGTATAACAAGACTTTTTTCTTATCCATTATTATTTTATCCATTCTTTCATCAGCCGCACTGCCGTCCTGACAAGTCCGGACAGCTTACTTCCGAGTCGATGCAGCAAGGAGCCTGTCAAGCCGGAATTTCCCAGAAGGCCGGATCCTTCTTCTGCCGGATCCGGTTCATCTCCTTCCGCGCTTTCCGGGTTTTCCGGGTTATTAATTTCTTCGCTTTCTTTATCCGGTTCTGCGGATTCTGATTCCTCAGGCACAGATTCTTCTGATTCAGATTCGGAAGACTCAGATCCAGCAGGCTCCGGTTCTGCAGATCCGGACCCTTCTCCATCAGGTACCGTTTCATCCGGAACGTCCTGATTATCTTCACCCTGATCATCCTGGTCTTCATCTTCACCCTGATCATCCTGGTCTTCATCTTCGCCCTGATCATCCTGGTCTTCATCTTCGCCCTGATCATCCTGGTGATCCTGGTCCTCATCTTCGTCCTGATCATCCTCTTCAGATTCTGCAGGCTCTGCTTCTTCATCTTCATCAGACGCGTCCGGATCCACGTCCTCATCCGGGGTTTCCTCATCACCCTCCGGATCTTCGTCTTCCGGCTCCGGATCTCCACTCTCCTCTCCATCACCTACGATCACTTCCACTGAAGTTTCTCTTTCAATGGTCTCACTTCCGGTATAAGTAACAGCTGTGATGTGTACAATGGTCCGGCCCGGGCCAACAGCTGTCAGAACTCCGCGTTCTCCTGCGGCGACAACCTCCGGATCTTCAGCTTCGTACAACTACGCGCCGATTTTTGAAAGCTGAGGCTCTGAATGAATACTGCAGGCCGCCTGTCCGCCGGGCGCCAGATGGATCGTTTCCTGATCCGGGCTGATGGATTCAGGTACGGCCGGTTCGCCTTGATTCACGACCAGATGGAATTCTCTTTCAACGCCGTTCTTCAGTTTTCCTGTCAGTGTAACTTCTCCCGGACCGTGATACATGACCAGTCCATCGGCATCTACCGTGGCGTAATCCTCATCGGAAGACGACCATTCCACCGCCTGATCCATCGCCTCCAGAGGAAGCACGGTATACGGGATCTGGAATATGGAAATATAAGCTCTGTATTCTACCACTTCGCAATTTCTGCTGAAGGCGATGTCTTCGCCGTGGGTCAGCTCGCTGTCCGGGACGTACTGCGCGGTAAGGACCATATCCCTGCGTACTGAGATGTCCGAAGTGATGATATTTCCCTCTTCATCCGCCCAGCCAAGGAAAGTCCAGCCCTCCTTTTTCGGATACTCCTCTTTCCCGGTGATCTGTTCATTTTTTGAAATATAGTCTACAGCGTAAATTTCATCGTCGACCATAAA
>CADCQD010000075.1 GCA_902803485.1 uncultured Eubacteriales bacterium
ATAGTGGCCGCCGTACTGGTCATTCAGCGCCATGGCGATCAGCTCGATGGGGCCGTTCCCGGCGCTCTTTCCCATACCGAAGAGTGTTCCGTCCACCACGATATCATGCCTGCCTTCGTACTTCAGAAAAGCCAGCGAATTGGCATAGGCAAGCTGGAAATTGTTGTGCGCGTGGAAACCGATCTGGATCTCCGGGTCCACATATTCATCCAGGATCCGGTACAGGTGCAGCATCCATTCGCTGTCGATCAGGCCGTAGGTATCGACCATGGAGACCGCGTAAGGCTTCACGTCATTGACCAGCCCGATCAGTTCCATCAGCTCTTCATCCGTATAGCTGGTAACGGAGACCAGCTGGGAAAACACTTTATAGCCGAGCGCCTTCACCTGGCGGCAGAACTCCATCGCCGGGTGCATCTTTCCCTTTTTAAAGATCACGCGGATGCCGTCCAGACAGGATTCGCTGCAGGGCGCGAGATTCTCGATCGCGCAGGTGCCGTAATCGATCATGCCGACGATCATGGCATCCTTTTTGTCCAGCGAGCCGTAGATCTGATCCGCGGATCCGGTATCCGGGAAAATGCTACGGTCAATATCAAAGGGCCTGCGGTCATCCAGGAAGCCGAGCTCGATAATGTCGACCTTTGCGTCAACGAGACGTTCAAACATGCTGACGATGTTCGCGTATCCGAACCGCCAGTCATTCACATAACCGCCATCTCTTAACGTACAGTCAAGCAGGGAGATCTTTCTCATATGCGTTCCTCCTTTTTTACGGCGTTGTTATACGGAATTCATGATATTTCTATCTTCTATACTATCACGTGCCCAGGGGATAAACAAGTACAGAAAACGCCTGGGTATCGTGATATCCGGGCGTATCTTACAGAGAGAACAGGGAAAGCTGTTCATATGGACGGTAAACGCGGAAGGCGGGCTGCGGTGTTTTCAGAAGCTCTTCAGTCGCCTGATCATCGGTGATCCAGGGGAGGACCAGTTCCCGGGGCAGGGACAGGGGCATGCGGTCGTGGACCGGAAGCACGGATTCGTTCGCGGCGGTGGTGAGAACGATAAAGCGGTCGCCATCCGGGAAACGGCGGTAGAAGCCGGCCATGTAGATCACGGGAAATCCGGGGCTGAAAAAAGAGACCTTATTTTTGTCCGCGTCCCACTCATAGAACCGGGAAGCGGCAATGACACACCTGCGGCTCCGCACGCTGTCTGAAAAGGTGGCCTTTTCCAGCGCGGTCTCCGCCCGGGCGTTGATCAGGAGCTGTGTTCCGGTCCGGGGAGGGAATCCCCAGCGCATATCCTCCGCCAGAAGGCCGGGCTTCCTGCCCGAGATCACCGTGACCGCGTCCGAGGGCCGCAGGATCCCGCTCCTCATCGCGGCGGAGTCTGAGATCTCCTTCACCAGCGCGCGGATATCTTCTTCAGTTTCCCGGTCAAAATAAATGGTGCAGCACATAGATCGGTCCTTTCATTCATGATTTTCCGGTCCCGCGGTTTTCCGGGAACACGGGGAACCTGGATCAGCTTTGGCTTTCCGGGAAGGCGGGGGGAACCTGGATCCGCTTTGGCTTTCCGGGAACACGGGGAAAACCGGGATCAGCTCCGGCTTCTCCGGGAGTTCCGCGGGGCCGGACTCCGCATGGCAGCAATCCGCCGGCCCGCGGTTCGCGACGCACAGAGCGCAGCGGTATTCCGCGCCGGCATCATATTCAAAAAAAGAAACGTCTTCAGATACGGCAGCTGCATGTTCCGGGGGAAGAGGCAGGATCTGCCGGACAGATGGCATAAGGCCGTCCCTGACCGAAATGCAGAAATTCTGAAACGGAAGATACATGCCAAGACCGGAGGCCTTAACATAGCTTTCCTTGAGGGTCCAGAGACGGAAGAACAGCGCCGTTCTCAGGGCAGGATCGGGCTCCGCCTGAAGAAGCCGGTATTCCTCCGGCGCGTAGAACCGTTCGGCAATGGCTCCGGTATTTATCCGGGGATCCACCGTTTCAATATCGCAGCCGGCGGCCCGGTCCGATACCGCGAGGATCACTTTCCCGCCGGAATGCGAGAGGCTGAAGCAGATCTCCGGGTGACCGGAAAAGAAAGGCTTTCCGTAAGGGTTTTCCGTAAGATCCGGCATGGAAGGGCACAGGCCCTCGTCTTCACATAGTTTCAGAAGGAGGGCGCCCGCGGCCAGCGATCTTTGCCGGTCTTCCGGCTTCCGGAAACGGTCTGCTTTTTCGCGGCGGGACGGCGGAAGGGCCTGATATACAAGCGCCGCAATGTGTTCGTCCCTAAACGGCTCCGTGTCCATAAGATAAATACGGGTCTTCACAAAAAACCTTCCTGCTGCGTTACAGCAGCTCATAAAGCATCGTCATCAAAGGCATCGTGACCACGCACAGGGTAGTGGTGACCACGTTGATCGCGCCGGCATAATCCGCTTCGCTGCCGTACACCTGAGCCTGCTGCATGACTGTCGCGGCAGAAGGCGCCGCGGCCGCGAACAGGGAGATCAGAAGAAGTTTCTCTCCCTCCGGAACAAGTGACGCAAGCCCGGAAAAACGAAGTACAAGAAGCACCGGAAGCGGGAAAACAATGAGCCGGAGCAGGCTCACGAGCCAGATCCTCCGGTTGAGAAGGACCTTTTTAAGATCCATCCCGCCCAGAAGGAATCCTGTGGTCAGCATCGTGGTCGGCGCAAGAAGCGTAGAAAGCGATGCCATGGTATCATCGATGACGGAAGGGAAGCGGAGGCCGGTGATCATCACCAGGACGCCGATGCCCACGCTGATGATATTGACGTTCAGCAGGACTTTTTTGATATGGAAGCCCTTTTCTTTACAGATCACGCTTTTTCCGTGGCTCCATAAAAACACCAGCTGGACCGCCATAAAGGGTGTGGCGTAAATAATGTACTGATCGCCCAGGACCGCGGTCACCAGCGGCAGGATCAGGTTTCCCGCGTTGGAATAAACGACAGAAGCCCGCTCCACCGGCGTCAGCCGGAACAGTTTTCCGGCAGGAACGCTTAATAATACAAAAGCCGTCAGGATCAGCACGGATGCTGCGATGGTCAAAAGGAAACCGGCCATGATATCCTTTGTCAGCGTGACCTGAAAGGTCCGGATAATGGTCACCGGAAGGATCAGGTAAACCGCGCAGGTGGACAGGACTTTGCTTTCCTCCGGACGCACCAGCTTCAGCTTGACTAAAAGTACTCCCGCCAGCATCATCAGAAGCATGGAGGCGATCTTATTGATCAGAAGGATTGTCATAAAAATACTCCGTAAACAGTTCTCAGCATTCTATTTTACACCATTTTCATGAAATATGCGACTGGTTTTATATCCCGGGGCATTCCGCGCGCTCTTGACTTTGTTAGTAAAGAATGGTACGTTTATAACAACAATTATCGGTGCTGTTACAGTAGAAAACAGGACTGTTGCGGCAGTCTGTATATGACAAACAGGAGGTACAGCATGGCATATAAGCCTGTAAAGGTTGCTCTGATCGGATCGGGCAACATCAGCTACACGTATTTGAACACATTGACCAGCGGCTTTTCGATCATCGACGTGGTAGGATGCTCGGACCTGATCCCGGAAAAGAGTAAAGCCCGCGCGGAACTCTTCGGCATCCGCCAGATGACCACAGAAGAGATCCTGAACGATCCGGAGATCGAGATCGTGCTGAATACGACAGAGATCTTCAATCATACCAAGGTGACCAGGATGATCCTGGAAGCCGGCAAGAACTGCTATTCAGAAAAAGCGCTTGGCTGCACATATGCGGAAGCAAAGGAAAACGTGGAACTTGCGAAATCCAAAGGCCTGCGCCTGGGTTCCGCTCCGGACATTTATCTGGGCGCCGCTTATCAGACGGCCAGAAAGCTCATTGACGACGGATGGATCGGAGATCCGGTAACCGCGCAGGCATGGTGCATCCGCGGACATAACGCCGGCATGCGCCCGACGCTTCCGGATGAGAATTCTCCCAGAGGCAAAAAAGGCACCACGATCCCCTTCGATATGGGCGGCTACTACGTCAACGCGCTGGTTTCGCTTCTCGGCAGCGTAAACCGTGTGGCCGGTTTCGCGCATGTGTATCCGCATCACAAATACATCAACACCAAAAACCCGCTGTTCGGACAGCCCATCCGGACGGACGGCGGCGCGACCACGCTGATGGGCGTGCTGGAATTTGAAAACGGCACCTACGGCAATATCGTCATCACCGGCGACGGCTTCGGCCCGGAGATCCCGAGAGTGGAGATCTTCGGTACCCTCGGCACGCTGACCATTCCGGATCCCAACTGCTTCGGCGGACACAACGGCAATCTGGACGTGTACATGACCCGGATCGGCAATGAAGGCTCCTTCCGCGTTCCGTTTACGCATGCGTTCAGCGACACCGCCTGGGACGTACCGCCCAAGTCCGGCAAGCGTGAGCCCTGCTACAACAGCTGGCGCGGCATCGCTGTGGTGGATATGGCATACGCGATCCGCCAGGGCCGTCCGCAGCGTTCCAGCTCGGAACTGGCGCTTCACACCGTGGAGATCATGTCCAGCATCGAAGACAATACAGAAGAAGGCCTGTTCCATACCATGGAATCCCGTCCCGGCCGTCCGGCACCGCTGCCGCACGGGCTTTTCGGACCGGTGGAGATCATGGAGACCGCACTGGCGTCTTATCCCGGCGTAGAATTATAAGCGGGAGGCAGATATGAAAAAACTGATTCCCGGGTTTACAGGCCTGATACCCAGAGGCGCGGATTATTTTGAGACGTTGAAGAAATACGCAGGTTACGGATACCGGCTGACGGAAGGCGCGGCGGCATGCTTCCGGGAAGGCGATCCGAAGGAAAACGCGAAACGGATCCGGGACATGGGCCTGGAACTGTGGACCCTTGGCACCACAGTACAGAACGGCGCGTATCCGGACGTGAAGGATCTGGCGGAAAGATGCCGGCTGGTGGGCGTCGACCATGTAACCATGTATCATTCCAGCTCGACCTCCTGGCGTTTCGCGGACCGGGACGAACACCCGGACTATGATGAAGCCATGGGCGAGATCGAGCGGATGAACCGGCTGGCCAATGATCTGAAAAAGGAAGGCATCACGTTCGTTTTCCACAATCATGACCAGGAATTCATCACCACCTTCAACGGGGTCCAGCTGTTCTGGCTGATCGCGGCAAACTGCGAAAACCTGAAATTCGAACTGGACACCTGCTGGGCGCATTACGCCGGCGAAAATGTACCGAGGCTCGTGAAGATCCTGGGCGACCGCCTGGCGGTCCTCCATGTGAAGGATTATACCCGCGGGGAGAACTTCGAGGACAAGCCGCGCCGGAAGGTCACGGTACCCAGATACACCACACCCGGCTCCGGCATCGTGGATCTGCAGGCGATCTTTATGGAAGCTGTGAAGATCGACAGCCTGAAGTACGCCATCATCGAGCAGGATATGCCGAACAAAGTCATGCATGACCAGATCATGCAGGCGGCCATCACGAACCTGCGTGAAACAGGTTACGTAGAATAAAAACACCGGAAAAGACCGGTAGGGAAGGAATTGTCAATGATCAGATTTGCTCAGGATACGGCATCATCGGGGGGCTTTTTCAGTAACAGCAAGAACCTCTGGATTTTTATCGGATTCGGAGTTTTGATTCTTTTGGTTTTGATCCTTGTAATCGCGGTGCTTTCATCGCAGAGTAAAAAGAAAAAGGCTGCGGGAACACCGGCAGAAGAATTGTGGCACGACCGCAAGCGTTATCTGGGACTTCCGCTGTCCCTGACGCGCTACTGGATCGACCATGACCATTTTTACGTCAAGACCGGATTTTTCAACCGGGAGATCAACGAAGTGCTTTTATACAGGATCCTGGATATCAAGTCCAGCCGGAACTTCGGGCAGATCCTCTGCGGCGTAGGCACCATAACGCTGTATTCCGCGGACCAGAGCAATCGTACGATCAAGGTGGAGAATATCAGAAAGCCGACCAAGGTACACCGGTACCTGAGTGAAGTAGTGGAAAGAGAACGGGTAGAACACGGCATTGCAGGGCGCGAGCTGTACGGCTCCGCAAGTGTGGACATGGACCATGTGGACGGTAACTGTGATACAGGCGAACACGAGCTGCATCATGGCCACGGTCCGGAAGGGCCCTTCGGCCCGCATGACGGCATAGACATGCCGGAAGGTTTACCTGCGGGAGGCCACCCGACGGAACCGCTGAAATTTGATGACATGAAATAAGGTACAGGATGTAATAAGGTACCGTACAAAAAGAACACCCGGGAACGTATACTCGTAAACGCTCCCGGGTGTTCTTTCAATCTGACTTGGCGACCTTCTACGGAGTACATGAAGACTTGCTTATGGGAGGCTTTTTGATGTAATTTGAACGAGCTTGTTTTTCAGATACATAAATATGAGAACAAACTCCCGCTATTTACGTAAGAGGAGTGGTGGTGATCGGACGGCTTACATCAAAATGCAGGTAATAAAACTTGTTTATGTAACACCCCGGGTCACTTCTGTCATCAGTCCTGTGATTGTGTCACTTTTGTCTCTTGCTCATTTTGAAGCGAGAAGCAAATTACTGAAGAATCGCTATAAAGCTCAAGATTTATGTAACAAGCGAAAGCACGTCCTGCTCGCATACATAAAACAAGCTTTGAAAAGCATGGATTGATGTAAATGGTTTGAGGGAGAAATGTAAAGCAGTCCCTTTCTTTCAGATTTGATGTCCTAGGGGCTGGGTTCATTGGCTCCGGATGGATTGAGATAGCAAGAGGGGGAGCGAGAGTCGAGCAGGGATCACTGCAACAAGCGTTTCGTTTTACATGCAGCTCATCAAAAAAGGCAGCCGCTCTTTCTTCGTGCGGCTGCCCCATGTGCAGATATATAAAGCCGTTTGGATCCTTAATAGATCGTGAATCCTCCGTCCACCACCAGGTCTTCGCCGGTGATCATGTTGGATTCGTCGCAGGACAGGAACAGCACAGCGGCGGCGATCTCATCCGTCTCCGCGAAGCGGTGCGCCGGGATCTTTTCGATCATATCCGTCTTCACCTTGCCCTGCCATGCTTTTTCACCCATGTAGGTATTCACGACCGTAGGAGCGACGCCGTTGACGTTGATGCCGTACTCCGCCCACTCCAGCGCGCAGACTTTGATCATGCCCACCAGTGCCGCTTTGGACATGGTGTAGCCCACATGCTTATTGATGGCGATGAAGTCCGCCTGGGAGGTGACGCAGACGATCTTTCCGCCCTTTTCCTGTTTGATCATCTGGTTGGCCACGGCCTGGCAGGCCCGGAATACGCCGATCGCGTTGATGTTGATGTGCTTTTCGATACAGGCGATGTCAATGTCCTCAGCCCGGTACAGGTCCACAAAACCGGGCATGGCAGCCAGGATGTTGATCTCTCCGAATTTCTCCACAGTGCCGGCCACCAGCGCGTCCACGCTTTCCTGGCTGGTAACGTCGGTCTGGATGCCGATGGCTTCCGCGCCGGTATCCTTCGTGATGGCTTCCGCCACCTCCTGGCAGGTGTCCTTGCAGTCCGCGATGACGATCTTCGCGCCCTTCGCGGCGTACATCCTCGCTGTCGCTTCTCCAATGCCGCCGGCGCCGCCGATGACGATGGCGACTTTTCCGGTAAGGTCAAAAGCACCGCTCACCTTCGTATAAGGGATCCCTCTGAACATATTTTTACCTCCTTGTACAGATTGATATATTCTGTTTCGGCATCAGCTGCCGGTCCTTATCAGTTTCCAAAGAAAGTGCCGATCAGGCCCCGGCCAAGGACTGCCCCCAGGTTGCCGCCCAGACGTTTCCCGAAGGAACCGGCCAGTTTTCCGCCCACGCTTTTTCCGATCTCGCGGCCGACGGTGCCGGTCACGGTCTTCGCTGCCTGCTTTGCCTGGCTGCTCGCGCGCCGCATGGCAGCGGACTGCTGTTTTTCCCGGTCTTTCCGGTCTCTTTCCTCTTCGGCGTCTTCTGCGGCCTGCTCCGCCCGGAGCCGCTCATCTTCCGCGATCTGTATGCGGCGCCTTTCCAGGAATTCAAAGGCGGAATCCCGGTCGATGCCGTCCCGGTACTTTCCGTACAGGATGCTGCTTTCCACGTGCGCCATGCGCTCTTCTTCTGAAATGGAGCCCATCAGGCTTTCCGGCGGCAGGATCATCGCCCGCTCGACCATGGTGGGGACTCCCTGGCTGTCCAGCACAGAGATCAGCGCTTCGCCGGTACCCAGCTCCTGCAGGACGCTGAGGGTATCCAGCGCGGGATTTTCCCGGAGGGCCATGGCTGCGGCCTTCAGCTTTTTCTGTTCCGCCGGCGTATAGGCATGCAGCGCGTGCTGGATCTTATTGCCCAGCTGCGCCAGCACCTCGCCGGGGATATCCGAAGGCGACTGGGTGATAAAGTATACGCCCACGCCCTTGGAACGGATCAGCTTGACCACCTGCTCGATCTTCTCCCTGAGAAGCCGCGGCGCATTGTCGAAAAGAAGATGCGCTTCGTCAAAGAAGAATACCATCTTCGGTTTTTCCAGGTCGCCCGCTTCCGGCAGGGTCTCATAAAGTTCGGACATGAGCCACAGAAGGAACATGGCGTACATCCGGGGCTTCAGGAACAGTTTCCGGCAGTCCAGCAGCTGGATGGTGCCGCGGCCTTCTTCCGTCACGGTGAGCCAGTCGCGGATGGAGACGGCGGGTTCGCCGATGAAGGTCTCCGCGCCTTCGGTCTCCAGCGCCACCACAGCGCGGAGAATGGCCGCCAGACTCTGGGGAGACATATTGCCGTACATGGCCGTATATTCTTTTCTGCATTCAGAAACATACTGGATCATGGACTTCAGATCCTTGATGTCAATGAGCAGCAGTCCCTCGTCATCCGCGATCTTGAAAATGATGGTCAGGATATCCGTCTGGGTATCCGTCAGATCCAGAACGCGGGACAGAAGCAGCGGTCCAAGTTCTGAGACCGTGGTCCGGAGCGGCATGCCGGATTCCGCGAAAACGTCCCAGAAATTCACGGGGAATCTGTGATAGCGGAAGCCCTCCTCCAGAAGGCCTAATGCCTCCACGCGGGCCTGCGCTTTTTCATTATTTCCGCCGGGCTGCATAAAGCCCCCAAGATCTCCCTTCACGTCCGCCAGGAATACCGGAACGCCCAGGTCGCTGAGGGATTCGGTGAAGACCTTGAGAGTGGTGGTCTTACCGGTACCGGTGGCTCCGGAGATCAGGCCGTGGCGGCAGAGCATCTCCGGATAGAGAAAGACCGGCTGGTCATCGGCCTTGCCGATGAGGATTTTATTTTCGTAAAGCATAAAGATCTCCTGTTGAAATTTCTTGTGAATATCATACCTTGACCGGGAAGAGAAAACAAGAGGAAGATTGACAAGGCGGGAGGTTCATTGTACAGTGGGTTTTACATGAAAGACATTTGCGGAAAGGGGAAAAAATGGAGCATATACTGCCGTTATCCGTGGAAAAACTGACCGAAGGCCGTTCCTATACGATGGATTCCACCGGCATGTCCGGTTCGGAGATCCGGATCTATGAGGACCGGGTGCTGAAGATCGAAAAAGCATCCGGCGGAGAAACGGATCTTCCGGATATGCTGCGTTTTCTGGAAGGGAAGCTCCCGGCGCCAAGGCTCCTTGCCTGTGAAGAACAGGACGGCTTCCGGTATCTTCTGATGACCCGGATCCCGGGAGAAATGACCTGCACGGAGAAATGGATGGATCATTCTGAGGAGCTGCTTAAACTGATCGCGGAAGCATTCAGAATGCTGTGGCAGGTGGAGATCTCTGACTGTCCCCGGTATCTGGGACCGGAAGTGGTGCTGAAACGCGCCCGGTATTACGTCGAGCATGATCTGTTCGACCCTTCCGGCTGTGACCCGGCCACGTTCGGGCCGGGGGGATTTGCTTCGCCCATGGAGCTTCTTGAATGGCTGGAGACCCATGTGCCGCCAATGGACCCGGTCTTCTCCCATGGAGATTTCTGCATGCCGAATCTGCTGATCCGGAATGGAAAGATCAGCGGGTTCATTGATCTTGGGATGAGCGGCGTGGCGGACCGCTACCATGACGTCGCCCTGATGCACCGCTCTCTGGCGTATAACTTCAGCGGCTGGTACGGCGGCAAGGTCTATCCGGATTTTGACGCGGACCGGCTGTTTGAGTACATGGGGATCCGGCCGGACCGGGAAAAGTTGAGATATTATAAGCTGCTGGATGAGCTTTTTTAATCCTTCTTTCCGAACAGGTCTTTGAAGCGCGGGTCGTCCCCCAGGGAGAAACCTCCGTTCGCGGGGCGGTTCCGTTCGGCTTCCAGCTTTTCTTCGCGCTTGATCTGCTTGCGGCTTTTCTCCGGGGTAAAGATCTTCTTCACGCGGTCCTTAGCCTCCCGGATCTCTTCCGGCGTGCGGCCTTCCTTCAGTGTGCCGTCCAGAGAGCCGGTGAAGTACGCGGATTCAGAAACAAAATGCCCGCAGGGCTCCGCCCCGGGGCAGTTCCTGCCCCGGAATCTGGAGAGTTTATTGGTGCAGATACCATAGTCAATATAATAACAGTTTTCTTTTTCCATAGATCCTTCTCCGCGGTTATTCCTCAGGTTCACTGATGTGGATCAGGCAGCTCACGGTCTTTCCGGAATGGAGCTTCACGGTCAGAGTGACGTCTCCCGCGCCGGAAATGTAGACGGTGCCGTCGTCCGCCACATAGGCGATACTCTCATCGGAAACAGACCATTCCACATGCCGGTCGACGGGAGCCTCCGGGACCAGGGTGTAACCCGGCTGATACGAAGCATCTTCTGTCGTGAGCCAGACTTCGGTTTCATCAAAAAGAACGTCCTCGATCCAGGTAACGTCGCTTAAGGGGATGAAATGCGCCTCCAGAGTGAGATCTCCATCCACCGTCACGTCATCCGGAGCCGCGTCTCCGTTTTCCAGATACCATCCGGTAAAATACAGGCCGTCTATTTCCGGCGTGTCGAACGTGGCGTACGGCTGCAGGATCCTTCCGGTATAATAACGGAGAGTCCGGGTCTCATTTTCTGTCTTGATCGTTACGGTGCTGTACAGATGATCCAGTTCGTCCAGATGTTCGCTGATCCATTCTCTGCGCCCTTCCGCGAATTCCTTCAGCAGCCGCACTTCTTCATCAAATGTGGAAGCAGCCGCGGCAGGATCCGCCGGGTCCTCCGTAAGAAGCCGGTTCTGTATCCAGGAATCCCGGAGAGCGGCGCTGTACTGGTCGATCACTCCACCGGATGCTGTCATTTCCGCGATCGATTTGTCAAAGACCTGCCAGCGTTCTTTCAGAAGCTCCACGAATTCAGGCATGCAGAACAGTTCCTTTGTCCAGTCCATCTGCGCGTGCTGGAAGCCTGAAGGATCCGGATTTCCGGCCAGGACATTTCCCCAGGCATAATCAAAATCCCAGACAGGGCCGAAATAGAGTCTGCCCTCGGAACCATCGTCCTCAAACTGCTTTTTATAAAGATACGTGCTGCTGGTCCGGTAAGCGTCAAGGTTCTGGCAGATCTCCTGCATCCACCAGTAATCCGCGGCGGATCCGAGATCCAGCAGGGCGCCGGCCTTTTCAAAATCTCCGGAGAAGACGGCGTCTTCCGTCTTCTGGACGTAGGCACGGATATAATCCCGCTGCGCGTCGTTCTCATAGTCCCCGCCATCGGCAGCAAAGGACGGCGTATCATGAAGGAACTCCACGCCCCGGGTGGTGGTGAACCGGTCTTCCTCCGGATCCTTCTCATAAGGATGAAGGGCCAGCAGGTACCCGCCCCAGATATCCGGCTCTTCTGTCATTTCTTCGGCAAGCTCCGGCAGGTCCACACGCTCTTTTTCCAGCCGGACCTGTTCCGCCAGATAATAGCTTCCCAGATACTTTCCGTTCATGACCACGTCCGCAAATACAAACTCCGGTGTATAAGGCATGCCTGCCTGGTTTCCGAGCCAGAGCGACAGGCTGTTCCGAAGAAGCGTGGGGTCAAAGCTGTTTGCCAGAAGGACCCAGTGCTTGCTTTTTCCCATGCCGAAAAAGTCCTGTTTTTTGTCCAGCTTGATCTTATAGGGCTTCTTCTCCTGCCCCCAGCTGGAATTCCCGCGGCCCCGGATGTATTCCATCTGAAGACCCTCAAGGCTTTCAAAGGGACCGTCCTCATAAGGAGAGCGGTAACCTTCAGGAACGAAAAGATCCATTGTTCCCGTGCAGCGGTAGGTGTGCTCGGGGCTCGCGTTCATCTGGTCGATCTCTTCCTGACCGCCGTCGATGTTCAGGTAGATGACCGGAAGGCTCCCGGGAACAAAGCCCTGATCCGAAGCGGCGTTTTCCGCTTCGCTTTCTGAAGGCTCACCGGACTCCTGATCCGGGACAGGGGTGATGGTAACACAGGCTGAAATGAAAAAGCAGCAAAGAAAGAGAAGCAGAGATCTGATCTTCATAGGACGTATACGTACCTCCATACATAATATCCGGAAATCAAAAAGGAATCTTGCAGGGCGCAGCAGATTCCGGAACTAAAATATTTTAGCAGACCTCCAGGTGAAAATCAAGCGCGCGGACGTTTACGATTCCGGGAGAGCTCATAGTAAACAGAAATGACCGCTCAGCTTCCGGGAGGCTGAGCGGTCATTCTTACAGAATGAAATCAAATCTTCATCGCATATACTGTATCCACTGCAGTGATAAACAGGATATCACCATCCCTGCCGCCGATGGCGACAGTGGTCGGCCGCTTGTCCATACGAATGCGGCGGGTGATCCTGCCTTCCATATCCAGAACCAGAAGATCTCCTTCAGCGACAAAGATCCGGCTGTTCTTCCGGTCCACCGCAATACTGTATTCGCCGTGTTCAGAGAAGACCTCCGGGTTCTTAAGGAGCCCGTCCGGTTTCACGTCAAAGGAGATAATACGACGGTAGTACTCATCTACCGCGTAGAATTTCTCTCCGGGTACGGCCTTGTAAACCGCGTTGGAACGGATCAGATCGTAATAATCCGGCACTGCCGTCTCGCCGTCCGGGCAGAGCCAGCCATTTTCAGGAACGATCAGCGTAGCCGTCAGGTAGGAATTGTTTTCCCGCCAGCGGTTCGCCGGGTGAATTGTCTGTGCCACATTTGAAATAGACGTCCAGGGCTGTTTCTCCAGCACCTTCATGGTATGCTCCGGATCCGCCGGATCCATGGTATACAGCTTCACCTGGTTGAACGGGAAATAGAAGATGCCGTAGGCTGTGCCTCTGGAATCTGCGGGCTTCGTGAATTTCATGGGTTCACCGTTTTTCGTAGCGCCGCGCGGGTAGGCAAATTCGGCTACGACGATCAGATTTCCCGCTTTATCGAAGAATAGAGACAGCGGGCGCTGTGGCACGTCGCGGACCAGTGTCAGCCGTCCGGATACCGCATCCAGTTTGTAGATCCGGTTATATCTGCCGTCTACGAACCACAGGTTGTCCTCCGGATCTGTACAGGAACCGTCCGCGAACTCAAAGCCGCTGAACAATGCCACAGGGGCATCCTCGTTCAGCTCCGGCATTGCAGTTTCATACGCTTTCATTACATAACGCGCGATCTGCCAGGGGCGGACCTCCACGTGAGCATTCGTATCGATCATGCCATTGGTGAGCGTATACTTCACCTGTGTAAAGTTATGGAAATTCAGCCATTCAATATTATCGTTGTCCGAAGTACGGATGGCGGTCGGGTATGGGTTGGGAAGCCAGATCACGCGGAAGGCGTAATAGGTGGCGAAGGTCATATCCCGGCAGCCTGTGACTTCCAGCGGCAGGCACTGCTGGCCTTCCGCGATCTCTTCCTCAGTCTGAAGGGCATAAACCTTCCAGTTAGCCACGTTGTGGAATTTAACTTCGTTCCTTACGTGGTGCTCGACGGACATGCAGTAAATGCGTCCGCGGGCAGAAGTATCTGAAGCGTAGAAGCCGGCAGCAGCGAAGGAATTCGCAGTCCAGACATCCTTAAAAACACCGCCTCCGTCTTCTGTGACCCAGAAGCTCCAGTACTGGGTATCCCACTTGTTCGCGGGATCCGGGTCAGCTGTGCGTGAATCGTTGTAAGGCATCATCCATTTGCCGTATTCATGTGTCATGGAACCGTGGCCGCCATAGAACTTTACGTCATTGATATAAGATCGTTCATTTGCGATCCATTTCAGGCCCACCGCCCGCGGATTCCTGGCGCCGGTATCAATGGCGATGCCATTAATGACATTCGCGCCTTTGCCGGATTCCACCAATGCTTTTGCGGGACCAAGGTCACCGAAGGCTTCCACATTATTCGGGAGCTTCAGCTGAGTAGAGATCGGGTTCAGGCCAATGAGTACCGTATCGTCCCGAAGTTTCAGTGTATCCGTAACTTTATACCAGCCCTGCGGGAAATAGATCACGTCATATTGATCTATCGCTTTTTGAATAATTGCCGTGTCGTCAGTTTCATTATCACCCTTCGCACCAAGCTCCTGAACATTTACCCACCGGGACATATCAGGCAGGATCGGTACGTCGCAGGCATGATCCTCTTCAAAGGTATCTGTTACATGCGCTTCAAACTCTGTACGGATCTCACCGGGATCATCCATGGCATCCAGAATTACGCCGTGAGTCAGACGGTCGATCTTGTAGCACACCCCCGGACCTTCCAGAGCTTCATTCAGATCGCGTTTTTTCAGAAGATGCGGCACGTTCCTGCAGACTACATTCACCAGGTTCCACTGGGAAAACTCATTATTTTCAAGATGGAGATTCAGCGCGTAGTCTGAGATATTCTCCAGCCGGCAGTCCTCCAGATAAATCTTGTCATGATAGCCTTCAAAGGTGTCGATGGCTTTCGGCATATCGGAGAAGTGCACGCGGACCGCTGTAAAGCCCAGCTCCTGTGAATACATACCGGCAATGCGCTGCCCGGTGAAGGTGCAGTCCACGGCCATATAAGGCCAGCCCGGAGAACATTTGGTTGTAATAATGCCGTAATCCCCGCCAATGAAGTGGACGTTTTCCATTTCGTTGCCGGCATCATACATGCCCGCCAGGCCGGAGCCGATGCGGATCTCGCAGTGATTAATGAAGCTGTGCTGCGCGTAATGGGTGCGGAGCGCCACGGCGTAGGGGTTGCCCTCGCCGAGGGAAATATTAACATTTGAAATGGCGGAATAGAACGTGCCGGGATTCGCGTCCCAGATGTCTTCCGGTTTATGTACCGGCCGCGCGACGAACCAGAACACTTCCTTGCCGCCGGATTTGGATTCCGGGTGCGGCTCACCGTAGCCCGGCGCGTGATCCCGTAGCATCACTTCCGGCCGGTTTTCACCATATCCGATCAGACGGATGGAGGTGGGCATGTAAATCGTATTACTGACGAGATACTTGCCTTCGGGCATGAAAACAATGCCGAAGTTTAAGGATTCCTTAACGTAATTGACGGCCTTCTGGATATTTTCCGTGTCGTCGTGGATGCCGTCGCCGAAGACCGGGAATTCCGGACTGCCCAGGTACGCCGCTTCCGGATCGGCGGGCCGTTTTGTATAAACTGATTTTCTGTAATCCATAATCCTCCCTTTATGGAATGAGATGCCTGGATACAGACACCTCATTCCATGATGCTTTTATTGATGACGTTTTTAAGACCTTAACCTTTCACACCGCCCAGGGTGATGCCCTTGACAAAGTTCCGCTGTACGAACGGATAGACCAGGATGATTGGCAGGATACCCAAAACCGCCATCGCCATACGGATAGAGACCGTTGGGATGGCCGCCAGGCCGCTGTCCACATTCGTGATGTTGCTCGGGTTCTGGCTCAGGAACTGGATGTTCTGCATCATACGGTTCAGCAGGTTCTGGATCGAGAACAGATCCGTCCGCTTCTGAAGATAAATGAAACCATTCTGCCAGTCGTTCCAGTAACCGATGCCCGCGAACAGGCCGATGGTGGTGATGATCGGCTTGGCCAGAGGAATACTGATGGTGGTAAAGACCTTGAGCTCGCTGGCGCCGTCGATACGGGCTGCTTCCTGAATTTCATCCGGAATGGATGCGGTAAAGTAGGATTTCATCAGCATGATATACATACCGTTAGTTACCAGGCCGGGAATCAGGAGAGAGAAGAACGTGTCCTTAATGTGGAAAACCGTTGTATAGTTGATATAAGTCGGTACCAGTCCACCGTTAAAGAGCATGGTGAAAAAGACGTAGAACGTCAGAAATCCCCTGCCTACCAGCAGCTTATAGGAAAGCATATATGCCAGCGGTGTGGTAATCAGAAGAGAAAGACTCACACCGGCGGCTGTCAGAATCATTGATATCAAATACGCCTTGGGAACGGCATTGCCGGTCTTGAATACGTATTCGAACGCGTAAAGGCTGAACTCCTCAGGCCAGAAGGAATAGCCCTTTTTGATCAGTGACGCGTCTGAAGAGATGGATGACATAAACAACAGGATGATCGGCATGATCGCGATCAAGGAAAAAATGACCATGATGACGTTGCCGAAAACCTGAAAGCGTTTTTCTTCTTTGGTAAACATCTGAAGCCTCCTTTCCCGTCAGAACAGTGCGCTGTCCGGATCGATCTGCCTCACCAGCAGGTTGGATCCGAGAACCAGAATAAATCCGATCATGGACTGATAGAAACCGGCAGCGGCAGAAAGCGTGATATTTCCCAGAGTCGTCAGACCTCTGAAAACATAGGTATCGATCGTGTTGGTCACGGAAAGAAGCGCGCCCATATTTTGCGGAACCTGATAAAACAGGCCGAAATCCGAATAGAAGATACGGCCGACTGCGAGCAGGGCCATCATGATGATGGTGGGTTTCAGAAGCGGCAGTGTGATGGTGAAGATCTGCTTTACCTTTCCCGCTCCGTCAATGGCAGCCGCCTCATAAAGCGAACGGTCGATGCCGAGAATGGAGGAGAGGTAGATAATACAGCTGTAACCGACACCCTTCCAGCAATGAACAAATACCAGAATGAAAGGCCAGTATTTTTTCTCCATATACCAGGAGACCGGCTCTTTACCCAAAAGCCTCAGGATGCTGTTATTGATAAAGCCGTTTTCTGTGGAAAGAAAACCAAAGACCAGGTAGCTGACGATGACCATGGAGATCATGTGCGGCAGGATGATCACTGACTGATATACATTTTTAACTTTGGTTCTCAGTTCTGACAATATGATCGCGACAAAGATCGCGAGAGCCGTACCGATGACAATGAATGCCACATTGTACAAGATCGTGTTTCTGGTAATGATCCACGCGTCCGGGGTATCGAAGAGATAACGGAAGTTTTCAAGGCCCTTCCAGTCAGAACCGAAAATACCTTTTTTAGCGCTGTATTTTTTAAAAGCGAGCACCAGACCCGGAAGGGGCATATAGTTATTAATAAACAGGTAAGCAAGTCCGGGAATGCCAAGGAAGTAAAACGGAATACTTTTCATCAGGCGCTTCTTGAAACTGCCCTGTTTTACTGGTTTGAATGATCTGGACATAATCTGATCCCCCTGATTCGGCAGGTTTGCCGGTATAGCTTTAATACAGGATTGAGTGTGAAGGCGGACTAACAAAGAAGACGGCCGCCGGGCGGCCGTCTTCCGACATACGGACGTATATTATTTGCCGTTTGCCTCAGCCCATTCAGCAAGGGCCTCAGCCTTGGCATCCATATACTTCTGAAGGCCGACCGCGTACAGTGCATCGTTGAATGCCGCGATACCCTTTTCAGGATCGTCCGGATCCACAAAGCCGTAAAGCAGAGCCTTGGCATATTCGTCATAGACGTTCTGCAGTGCCGTATATTCTGTGATCAGATCGCTGTTGTCGAAGGTGAAGCCCAGTGCAAGAGACTTGCGGGCGCCATCGTTGAACTCCATGATCTTCTCGCCCAGATCAAGCGGATCGCCGACCCAGGAGTGAGCGATATAGGAGTTCGGAAGCTCCCAGTTCATAGAATGATAATACTCAGCGGTTGTGCCATCAACGCCTTCGGGGAAGGTGATGTGGCCGTCATCGGTCAGCACATAGTCTGTGCCTTCCACACCCCAGACGATGAGGTTGGACAGTTCAGCATCTGTATACAGAGCATCCATATACTGCATAGCAGCAACCGGATCCTCACAGGACTGGCTCAGGCTGTGCAGCGTGTTGTTACAGCCGGTGGACTTGATGCAGTCGTCGCCGCAGATGAAAAGGATCATTTCCTTGCCGCACTCTGCCATAACCTGGGTCTTGTAGCCGGGCTTGGACTGAGAGATGTAGCCAAGGTACTGGCCGGAACGGATACGTGCGGAAGCAGCGGTATCATCAGAAAGCGCATCCTTGGAAATGAAGCCCTTCTGGTTCCATCTGTACATACGCTCGCACATTTCACGGAACTGATCACTTTCGAATGCGTTAACAACTTCCAGACTCTTATCCGGCTCTACCAGGACACCGTACATATCGCCGCCGATACCATCCATGTAAATGTGCTGGCTCAGCTGGTTGCCGATGATAGCGTAGGGATATTTATCCGGATACTTTTCAAGAAGCAGCTCGAAGATGTGTTCAACTTCATCCCAGGAGCTCTGGACTTCCTGATTGACTTCATTGTATTCATAACCGATTTCATCAAGAGCAGCCTTGTCGATCATGACGCAGCCGGCTCTGTAGGCGTAGTCCTTTACAGGCGGAAGTCCGTAAAGCACGCCGCCGAAACGGCAGGCATCCAGATATTCCGGCTTCAGGGTGTCTAAGATGCCCTGGCCGTAGGTCTGGATCAGATCATTTTCCTCAAGATCCAGCAGATATTCATCATTGACCAGGCCGGAGTAGCCAAGCAGCGTAGAGCTGAACCAGTCTACCTGTTCCTCGCCGGAAGTCAGCATCAGACGAACGTCCTGCCTGTAGGTAGCAGCATCCATCATGACCAGTTCAACTTCCAGACCCAGTTTTTCTCTCAGGATCTCGTTCATTGCATCCTGCACACGCTTCATGCCCTTAGGTTCGCCTGTCCAGGTGAAGATAAAGTGTGTGACCTTGGTATATTCACCGGTTTCTTCAGCTTTCGCTTTACGATCGGCAATCGCCTGATCATAAGCACTCAGTTCACCGGCTTCTTCGCCGGCCTCTTCGCCAGCTTCTTC